>CAMFZK010000079.1 GCA_946006915.1 uncultured Clostridia bacterium | reverse complement strand
TTCCTCTACGTCTCGTGGGCTCGGAGATGTGTATAAGAGACAGATGTGGAACTGCCGAGAATTATAACCGAAAGACACGAAAAAATTATTCTTTGCGAAAATGCGGCTTTCAGTGCTTTAAGTAAAGGACGTAAAATTGCGGAAGAAAAGTGCGATTTACGAACTGATTTTCAGCGTGACCGTGACCGCATTATTCACTCAAAGGCGTTTAGGCGGTTAAAACACAAAACCCAGGTGTTTTTATCCCCCGAATCCGACCATTACAGAACACGGCTTACCCATACTTTGGAAGTTTCTCAAATCGCACGGACTATGGCACGGGCATTACGGCTAAACGAAGACCTTACCGAAGCGATAGCCCTCGGGCACGATTTAGGTCACACCCCTTTCGGACACGCAGGGGAACGTGCGTTGGACAAACTGTTGTCCTTTCCGTTTACGCATTATATGCAAAGTGTACGTGTATGCGAAGAACTCGAAAAGGACGGCAAGGGACTTAATTTAACCTATGAAGTGCTTAACGGTATTAAGTGCCACACAAGGGGCGAATATTCAGAAACGCTTGAGGGTAGGTTGGTACGCTTTGCCGATAGGATTGCCTACATAAACCACGATATTGACGATGCTATACGGGCGGGGGTAATTAAGCCGGACGATATACCGAAAGACATTGCCGAAAATTTGGGTTACACCAAAAGCCAAAGAATAACTTCGCTTGTGACTTCTATTGTTAATAACAGCGGTAAAGATATTATAATGGACTCTAAAACCGAAAAATACTATACACTTCTTCACGAATTTTTGTTTGAAACGGTTTATCAAAACCCTGTTGCAAAGGCGGAAGAGGCAAAGGTAGAGGGTATTGTAGAGGGACTTTTCGGTTATTATTTAAAAAACCCCGAAAAATTAACGGGCGAATACAAAAAAGTTTTGGAAAAAGAGGGTGCAGAGCGTGCGGTAGCCGACTATATTGCCGGTATGACCGACCATTACGCCATAAGCGTTTATTCGGATATTTTTATACCGAAATCTTGGAATATTTAAAGGCAGGTGAGAAAAGTGGCAATACCAGAGGAGGTTATAAACGAAATTAAATACCGCAACGATATTGAAACGGTAATTTCCCAGTATGTTACCCTAAAGCGCAGGGGTAAAAACCTTGTGGGACTT
This sequence comes from uncultured Clostridia bacterium, assembly GCA_946006915.1. GTDB lineage: Bacteria > Bacillota > Clostridia > Oscillospirales > Acutalibacteraceae > UBA737. The sequence continues at coordinate 3,914 of CAMFZK010000079.1, read as the reverse complement.
TGCCCTTTTCACAACGAAAAAACTCCGTCTTTTACAATTTACCCTGAAAACGGCTCGTTTTACTGTTTCGGTTGCGGTGCAGGGGGAGATGTAATTACCTTTATCGGACTTACCGAAAACCTTGACTATATTGAATCGGTAAAACTTTTGGCGGAAAAAAGCGGTGTGGTACTGCCGCATGACGGGTATGATAATTCAATGCAAAACCTTAAAAACACGGTGTACGACATTAACCGTGAAACCGCTAAATTTTTCCACGCATATTTAATGAGCGAAGACGGTAAATGGGCATTAGATTACCTTTTAAACCGAGGACTTTCCATTAAAACGATTAAGCATTTCGGGTTAGGCGCCGCACCGGACAGTTGGGATATGCTTATAAACCACCTGAAATCCAAAGGTTACACCCTGTCGCAAATGTATACGGCGAATGTTGTGGGTAAAAGCGACCGAGGCGGATATTATGACAGGTTTAGAAAACGTGTAATGTTTCCTATAATAAATATAAGGGGAAATGTTGTGGCGTTTAGCGGCAGAGCAATGCCCGAAAACGAGAAAAAGGGCGGTAAATATGTAAACACCGCCGACACACCGGTTTTTAAAAAAAGCGAAAACTTATTCGGTATAAACTTTGCTAAGAACCATTGCAGCGAACAACTTATTTTGGTGGAGGGGAATTTAGACGTTATTTCACTTCATCAGGCGGGTTTTTGCAATGTTGTAGCACCGCTCGGCACGGCGTTTACAAGCGAACAAGCCAACCTGATTTCAAGATACACAAAAGAAATAGTACTAATGCTTGATGCTGATGCCGCAGGTCAAAAAGCGATAAAGAGGGCGTCCTCTATACTTGAAAATTCGGGACTTTCGGTAAAGGTTGTAGTAATACCCGACGGTAAAGACCCCGATGAATATATAAGAAAAAACGGAGCAGACAGGTTTAGGGGACTGCTAAACGGTGCGGTAAGCGATATTGAATATAAACTGCTTACGGCGGCAAACGGAATTTCTTTAGAGTCGGACGACGGTAAGATTAAATATTTAGGTTTGGCGGCAGAAATTATTGCCGGGACCGACGATGTTATGACAAGGGATATATACATTGGAAGATTAAGCGAAAAATACGGTGTTTCACGCACGGCACTTACTTCAAAGGTGGAAGACCTGCGAAAGAAAAACCGCAGAATAAAACAAAAACAGGAAATAGGCAACATTATTCACCCTAAATTTACAAAGGATGACGTAAACCCCGAAAGAAGAAATTCGGTAAAGGCGACGGCGGCGGAGGAAACCTTAATTGCCGTGCTTTTGCAACACCCCGATTTTTATTCCTACGCAAAGGAAAAACTGCCGCAGGACAAGTTGGTAACCTCACTAAATAAACGCATTTACGGCATAATTTGCGAAACATTGGACGAGGGCAGGAATTTAGATATTTCGGTATTTGCCCAAAAATTATTGCCAAGTGAAGTAGGGTATTTAGTATCCCTTCAAAACAGCGATAAAGCAGGAAATAACCCTAAAACCGTATTAAAAGACTGTATTGAGGTAATATTAAAAGAGAATATGCTTTTAAATTGCTCTCAACCAAAGGATTTGTCGGTAGAAGACTGGGCAACAAAATTACAGGACATTATAAACAACAAAAAAGCAGATTAAAAGCAGAATGGAGAATAACAATGGCTAACGCAAAAAAAGACGAAAAATTGGTAACAGGTGAAACCGAAACAACCGAATTTGAAGAAAGGGCGGAAACTTTGGACGATATTGAAAACGCTCCCGAAGATTTGGAAGAACTTTTTTCCGAACCCCCTACACTTGACCTTGATTTTGACGAGGAACCCACCGAAGAGGAATTAAGGGATGTTGACGTTGAACAGATTACCGACGATATTTCGCTTGACAATATTTCGCTTGACGACCCGGTTAAGGTTTATTTGCGTGAAATAGGCAGAGTTCCGCTTTTGTCTTCCGAAGAAGAAATCGAACTTGCCGTAAAAATAAGCGAGGGTAACCAGTACGCCAAACAACGCCTTACCGAAGCAAACTTAAGGTTGGTTGTAAGTATTGCCAAAAAATATGTAGGACGGGGTATGTACTTCCTTGACCTTATTCAAGAGGGTAACGTAGGTCTTATTAAAGCGGTTGACAAGTTTGACTATACCAAAGGTTTTAAATTTTCTACCTATGCCACTTGGTGGATAAGACAAGCCATAACCCGTGCTATTGCCGACCAAGCAAGAACCATTCGTATTCCCGTTCATATGGTTGAAACCATTAACCGTCTTAAAAAGGTGCAAAGCCAACTTTTGCACGAAAACGGTTTTGAACCCAGCGAAGAACTTATTGCCGAAAAAATGGATCTTTCGGTTGAACGTGTAAGGGAAATTATGCGTGTAGCACAAGAACCCGTTTCAATGGAAACCCCAATAGGTCCCGAAGAAGATTCCCGCCTTATGGACTTTATCCGTGATGAGGACGCATTGGCACCGGATGAGGCGGCACTTAAAACCATTACCAACGAGGATATTGACGGTGTGCTTAAAACCTTAACCCCCCGTGAAGAGGCAGTTATCCGTCTTCGTTTCGGTCTTTTGGACGGCAGATGCCATACCCTTGAGGAAGTGGGTTCGGAATTTAATGTTACAAGGGAACGTATAAGACAAATAGAGGCAAAAGCGTTAAGAAAATTGCGTCACCCGGTACGCAGTAATAAATTTAAGGACAGATAGGAATAAATAGTATGCAAATTTCATATAAAACTAACGGAGTATGTGCAAGAAAAATTTTTGTGGACGTGCAGGACGGTATTGTAAAGGACGTTAAGTTTGAAGGCGGCTGCAACGGCAATACAAAGGGTGTTGCAACACTTGCTATCGGTATGAAGGCCGATGATGTTATTGAAAAATTAAAAGATATTAAGTGCGGATTTAAAAATACCTCCTGCCCCGCACAGCTGGCAGAGGCATTAAAGCAAGCAAAGGGTGAATAGAATTGTTTTTGGATGAAGATATTAAAATTGCGGGGGATAAACCGTCGCTTGATGTTAAGAAAAATTTAAGCGAACAAACCTCCGAAAAACCGCATAGTGATGAAGTTTACAACAACGCAAAACTATGGGGCTTTCTTGTTGCGGATGAATTTATAAAAGAATCCGAACAGGAATGTCAAGATTTTAATATGCTTATTCAAAAACGGCTTTTGCTTTCCTTTACGGCTACAATCGGCTTTGAAAGTTACTGTTCGGACGATTCGCTTTGCGGTGTGGCACAAAAAAGTTTTATAGACAAAATAAAAACCGCAAACAGTGAAATTTACAAAACAAGCCAGGACACAGGCGCTTTTTCCTTTTACTATTTGGCTTTCCGCCGCGGGGGAGATATTGAAAGACGTGTGGGACAAACCTTTGCAATGCTTTGCTCGCACGATGGCGACCCTGTTTACCAAGAACTCGGCGAAGCGGTTTATTGCTGGTTTTTGTCGGTGGTTAAAAAATATGCTTTGCAACTTAATATAAACTAACATACAACATCCTTTTGTTTCATATTTTGGAATGAAAGGAGTTGTTTTTATGCCTACAATTTATTTAAGTCCCTCTACCCAAGAATTTAACCCCTATTCGGGCGGAGGTAACGAAGAATACTATATGAATCTTATTGCCGATGCTATGGAACCCTATTTGGCGGCAAGCGGAATACAGTTTGTAAGGAACACACCCGAAATGACGGCGGCGTCCTCTATTGCCGCTTCAAACAGCGGGGTTTATGATTTGCATTTGGCACTTCATTCCAACGCAACCGCATCGGGCGGCGGAACTGCAAGGGGAAGCGAAGTTTACTATTTTCCGTCTTCCGGAAGCGGTAAACGTTTTGCCGATATTTTGGCGGAAAATCTGCAAACAATTTACCCTTTGC
>CAMFZK010000078.1 GCA_946006915.1 uncultured Clostridia bacterium | reverse complement strand
GGGCTGGTCGCCTGTCGGCTTATAATTCGAATGTAAAATAAATTTATCCGGCATATTCCCGCCTCCTTCGATATGATTATTATAGGTCATTTAATTCGTGTAATTCATAAACACTTTGGGCTGTTTTTTTTAATAAACTACTTAAAAATATAAGATTAAAAGTTTAATGTATCAACCTTGTCAAGTAACCGGGTAAGTTGCTTTTTATAATGCTCAATATTGGTTGCGGTATCGTTTCTGCGAATTGAACGACGCAAAATTCGAGTATATCCGATAATCTTTGCCTTTTCTTCTACGCTGTTTATTACCGATTCGTCCTCTGTTTCAAGATAACGGGCAAGGGACATTCTCCAGAATCTTCCTGATGTTTCAAAATCAAAGCCAAGGAAATCCTTTGCATTTTCATGATTCAATTCAGAGAAGCCAACAAATGCGTTATACATTGAACCGAATTCCAGCATAGGACAACCGATGGAAAGGGTATCCATATCAATCAGTAGCGTTTCGCCGTTCTGCACCATAATATTATTGGTATGGTAATCACCGTGCATCATATATTTGCTTTCGGGCAAAGCGTTTATAAGGTCATGTAGTTTTTTGGCCTTATCCGCCGGCAGGTAGTCATTTAAGAAATCCGCCCAATCCAGAACCCTGTCCTTAAAATCGGGAAGCTCTCCCTTTTTTACCTCGATGGAGTGAATGTGCTTAATTGTGTCCACATAGTAAGCCACCGTCTGTGTAAGATCCTCCGGATTTTCTTTAATCAGTTTGGAGATGGATTTAGCATTCAGCAATTCTGTTACAGTACCGTACCCTTCCCCCACTCGGACAATACCGTAGGGAATGGCAGTATTTACACCAAGAACAAAGGCTTTTCTCGCATTCTCACGCTCCTGCTGAATTTCGGGCAGAGCATCCTTGTTATAATAAGTTTTGACAATGGTTTCGTCATCATAGCGATAAACCGCGCCGTTGGCACCTTTTGCAATAAACTCACAGCCATCCACACTCAACCGGCGGTATGCCTTTTCAACAGTTACCATGTCGGTAAAGCCGGTCATATCAAAGATATCATACACTTCGGGAGATACATTGATAATCGCCAGTTTTGGTTCTTCCTTGCGAAGCTTTAAAATCACGCGCAGTCCGGCACTGGAGATATACTCCAAATGATCGGCGTCAATGACAGTGTGCTTGCCCGGGTTTTCGTTCTTGATACGGAAAATTTCTTTTTCCACAGCGGGGGCATTGGAGGCGTCAATGCGACCTGCCACAGGAATGTATAAAATGTCTTGGTCAACACGGTAAGTAATTTGTTTCATGATTTCAGTTTCCTTTCTTAAATACCAACTGGGTGAGTGTTTTATATTCTTGCCAAACAGGATAGTCTTTCAGTTTTTTCGTTAAATCAGCAATCGTTATGTAATACCACCGGTGTTGCTCGGGGTCTTTTTGGTTGAATTTTTGCCATACATCATCGCCCAACTGCTTCCACTCGCGGTATATAGAGCGCATATTGGCAAGTTTATCACCAAGCCATACCATAAGCACTGCGATATCTGCGGTGTTTTGCAGTACCTTTAGAGATTCTTCCTTGCGAATGTGCCAGGTTTCTTCGGGCGGTAAATCAGCTCTTTTATCTTCTGTTTCGCTTGCTACGAGTTCAGCAATACGCTTACCGAATTTTTCTTCTATTTCGTCGAGTGTAACCATTGTATCCTCGACAACATCGTGAAGTGCGGCGGCAGAAATAATGTGTTGGTCATCGGTCATTGTGCTAACAATAACTGCCGCCTCAAGCGGATGAATAATATACGGTGTATTGCTTTGCTTACGGCGCATACCGTCATGGGCTTTTGCCGCAAAGCTTACGGCTTCGCTTATAAGTTCCATTATTCAATCACCAGAATATCGGCAAAACCGGTCATTTCCAAAACATCCATAACCTCTTGGCAAACATTTATAAGTTTCATAAAGCCTTGTTTGTTCATTTTCTTTTGAGCACCGAGAAGTACACGCAGTCCGGCACTTGAAATATAGGCAAGGTTTTCTAAATCGAGTATTAGCCCCTCGACAGTCTCGCACTCGTCGTTTATCATTTTTTCAAGCACGGGAGCGGTAGTGGTGTCAAGTCTTCCCTCTACCTTGAAAGTGACGGTATTGTTTTCTTTTTCTGTATTTACGGTCATTTAAACATTCTCCTTTTAAAGCTTTTTGATCATGGTTAAAATGTTTTCGCCGTTCTCATAGGCATAAGAAACATTATCCATAGTTTTTTTAGTTATAAATATACCTAAGCCCCCGATTTCTCTTTCTTCTGCCGAAAGTGTGATGTCCGGGTCGGGTTTTTTAAGTGGGTCAAATGGCACACCATTGTCGGAAATACGGAATATAACCGTGCCCTCAGCTTCACATGGGCAAATTGAAAGCTTTACATTGCCATCATTATCGCCGTAAGCGTAACGGGCAACATTGACAAACACCTCCTCAACAGCAACGCACAGTGCCGTTCTGGTTTTCATAGGACATCCAATTCCGTCTAATGTTTTTTCTACAAAGCTAAACACATCCGAAAGGGCGTTTTCTTTTGCCGGAAACACCTTTTCGTGCGTATTATCGGCGTTTGATTTTTTGTAATCTAACATCAGCATTGTTATGTCATCAAATTGAGGTGCTTTGCCCACAAACTCGTCTATGTTTTCCTTAAGTGCCTTTAGCAACCTCGGTGCTTCGACCGAGCGCTTTGTATTCATAAAATCAATAAGTCGATCTTCGCCATACAGATTACCTTCGGCATTGGTGGCTTCGGTAACACCGTCTGTATATAGGAAAATTCGGTCACCCGCAGAAAGAGTTATCTCATTTATGTGGTAGTGCACACCCTCCATACCTGCAAGCACAAATCCCGCACGAGTTCTTAAATACTCAAACTCACCGTTTTCGTGAAGTAACAACGGTGGGTTGTGTCCCGCATTGGCATATTTCAAATTACCTGTTACCAAATCGAGCATACCCATCCATACCGTAACAAACATACCTGACTCGTTATTCTCGCACAGCTTTTCATTTGCATTGGTAAAAATGTCGTTAACCGCCAGACCGTTTTCGGCAAGGTCTTTTATTATAGTTTTTGCCGTCATCATAAACATAGCTGCAGGAATACCTTTACCCGAAACATCAGCAACGAGAAATGCTACCGTTTCGTCGTTTAATTTATAGAAGTCGTAGAAATCGCCGCCGACCTCTTTAGCCGCTATCATTTCGGCAAAAATACCGTAATCTTCGTGTTCGGGGAAATTAGTAGGAAGTGCTGAAAGCTGAATTTGTTTTGCATATTCGAGTTCCTTGTCAATTCGAGCAGATGCTTCCTTAATATATTCTTTTAATGTTTTAACCGTCGAGTTAATATCGTCTGAAAGCGAAGCAAACTCCGCATTCGAACGGACATCCACTATAGCATTAAGGTTACCGCCGGTGATTTCCGCCAAAGAACTATTAACCTTTTGCAGATTATTGATGATAACTCGCTTAATAAGGAAATAAATAAACACAAACAAAGTCGCAAAAATAAGAATTTGCATAAATGTACTGGTATAAAGCGAAGCATCACGCATAAACATCGCTTCGTCAGTGGGCATTGCACCGAGTATATAAAAACCTTCCGCTGCCGTAAAACCGCATAAATAAGGGTTGCCTAAAATCTCACATTCATATACGGTTTTTTCGGTCATATTCTCGGTGTTAAGTGAGATTCCGATTTCCTTAATGCTCTTGCCGTTATATTCCTTATTATCGGAAACAATGTTAAACTCTTCATCGCAAATTGCAACAAAACCTTTTTTACCGACATGGCGGTTTTTTGTAGCATCGACGATATAAGAACTTATATCTTTTTGAAAATGCTCAGAGTCATATCCTATTTGGATAAAACCGCCATCTTTAAGGGTTACTCCGCCGTATTTTCTAAAAAAACCTTCATTATATGATGTTTGTCGGTATTCTTGAACAAACTCGGTTTCTCCTTCGAGCAAAACACTAAATTCGGCAGACTGTTCACCGCTTGACATATCGTAACCGACATAGTCAGCCACAGAAGATGCAACAATGACAAAATTTTCATCAATGATGTTGACTTCGCTGATGTCAAATTTTTGAGCTATGGCAGTAAGGTCTGAATTTTCCGTATATTCAATTTTTACATTCTCTGCCAATTTAAGCAAGTTTTTATCCGAAGCATCGGTAATGTCTTTATGTACATCTTCAAGAGTCAATGTTATGACCGAGTTGGTTTCAATTTGAGACATTCCCTGCTGTAAAACAAAGGTAAACAGATTGGTGATAAAATAAGCCGTAACAATTAGGACAAGCAGCCATCTTTGAAAGGTTTGGGCAATATGTTCGTTGTCTTTGATTTTTGCGATTTTTTCATGACTTAAAACCGTAACCGAAATAACACCGAGCCCTACTGCGGCACAGTTTCCGCAAAGCATCGGAAGTGTGCAGGTCTTGACAAATTGGAAGGCAGTAATTGTATCCCCCATATTTGTAATAAAAATCAAAAGCATATGTATGACTTCGCACACTACGGTGATAGCAATACCGTAACCCCATGTCGGCTTTTTATTTTCAAACATAAACCGCCTGCTCCCGGCTGCGAAAAATCCTGCGATAACGGTTGCCAGTGTGCAGGCAAGTCTTGTGTAGGTGCCTGCACCCCAAAGAACCGAGATCCAACGGTATGCACCGCCGATAAGACCCGAAATAATACCCGCGGGAGCACCGAAAATCAAGCCTGCCGTAATGGGAGACGCATCTCGCACATTGACTACAGTGCCGAGCATTTCAACACCGTAGCTTGAAGCGAATGCAGCTATAGCACCAAACAGCACGCCGATAATAGCCTGTTTTGCCATATATGGCAGTTTTTTCAGCGATGTGTACTTATCCAGCAAATATACCGCAATCACAAGCAATGTGTTAAGTATTATAGGAATTAAAATTCGCAAGTTTATCCCCCGTTTACCAGTTGATTCTGAAAATCAATTTAATTAAATCCTCTAAAAAGCCGCCAATTATTCCGACAACCATCAAAAGTATCATATATATAAACATACTCATTTTGCTTACATAATCTCT
>CAMFZK010000077.1 GCA_946006915.1 uncultured Clostridia bacterium | reverse complement strand
GAGTCACAGTCTATTGACATTTCTTCACTTCTTACCGCATTTATGGGTAACGCTAAATCGGAAGAAAGCCACAAAAACGATGCGGTTTACCAAAAAGCGATGATTTATGAAATGTTAAATTCGCTTAATTCCATTGAAACCAATAAAAACGACCTTAAATCCTTTAAAGCATATCTTGAAAAGGAAATGAAAAATAATACCGATGATACCGACCTAAGCGAAGCGGTAAACGGCATACAATATACCTATGATTTTGATTTACTCATTTATACCAAAAATGTTGACGGAAGTATAATCCGTTCGGACACTAACGAACTTATGCAGGAAATTGTGCTTGAAAACTTCGGTATGGATATGTCGGGTATGATGGATATGTCTTCCAAATCGCCTATGGGCAGTATGATGACAATGGGCGGTGGCACAAAACTCTGGCAGGAAATGCTTTCGGGCAATAACGGCGAACTTATTAACCCGCTTTTAAAAAAGCAGTACGATTTGGTTTACGGTGCTTGGCCTAACGAATATAACGAAATTGTGTTGGTTGTGGACGAAAACAACGAACTTAACGATATTGTGCTTTACGCATTAGGTCTTAAATCCAAAGAAGATATAGACGCTTTGGCAGATGCGGCAATAAATCAAACCGAACTTAACTACAAAGCCGAAAAATGGTCTTATAAAGATATTTGCAGTATGGAATTTAAGACTGTACTTAATTCCGACTGTTATACAAAAGACCAGGTAACCGGCCGTTACACCGACTTAAGAAAAAACCAAGCGGGACTTCAGTACCTTTACGATAACGGTATTCCGCTTAAAGTCACCGGCATTATCCGTCCTAATGAAGACGCCGTTTCAACAATGCTCACCGGCTCTATCGGTTATACCAAAAAACTTACCGAATATATTGTAAACAAAGCAAAAGACTGCGAGGCACTAAAAGCACAGGCAGAAAGCAGTTCTATTGATATTTTTACAGGGCTTCCCTTTAGTGAAAACAGCACTAATCTTACCGACGAACAAAAGCAGACCGAGTTTAAAAACTATTTAGAAAAACTTGACAGTAAAACAAAGGCGGAAACTTATGTAAAAATTATGTCTACCCCAAGTAAAGCGGATGTTGAAAAAACCGTTTCTTCTACCCTTTCCGCTATGACAAGAAAGGATATTGAAGCCAAATTAACCCCTGCTTTATCTGCACAAACGGGTATGGACAATGACGAAATTGCCGAATATTTAAGCAATATGAAGGACGAAGATATAAATAAAATCTTCTCCTCCGTAATAGAAGAAAGTTACAAAGCACAATATGCCGAGGGGGTAAAAGCACAACTCGTCAATATTCCCGAACAGCAGTTGGCATTTGCGCTCGATTCGGCAAAAAACACCTACACAGTTGAACAGTGCGCCCTTTACTATGACGAAGTTTTGGAATTTTCAAAATCAAGTTATGATGATAATATGAAAGAACTCGGCAATATTGATTTGGACAATCCGTCCACAATAAATCTTTATGCCACAACCTTTGAAAACAAGGACATCATTGAAGACGAAATTGCAAAATACAACAACGGTTTGGACGAACTCGAACAAATTAAATATACCGATTACGTAGGACTAATGATGTCTTCGGTAACCTCTATCATCAACGCAATAACCTATGTGCTTATCGCTTTTGTTGCGGTATCCTTAATAGTTTCATCTATTATGATTGGCGTTATTACCCTTATTTCGGTTCAGGAACGTACAAAAGAAATCGGTATTTTGCGTGCTATCGGTGCTTCCAAACGCAATGTTTCGAGTATGTTTAATGCCGAAACCGTAATAATCGGCTTTACTTCAGGAGCGCTTGGTGTAATAATCACCTATTTGCTGTGTATTCCTATAAACCTTATTCTAAACCGACTTACGGGAATTAACAATTTAGATGCGGTTCTGCCTATTCCGGTAGCTTTAGTTCTTATTTTAATCAGCGTATTGCTTACAATGTGTTCAGGGCTTATCCCCTCAAAGAGTGCCGCTAAAAAAGACCCCGTAATTGCTTTAAGAACAGAATAAACTCAATAGATAAAGGCACATTCCTTTTTGTAAGAAATGTGCCTTTTGTTTTTTGTTCAAAGCGAATTTAGATATTCTTCCGCAAAATGTGCCGCAACCGCACCGTCCGCCGCCGCCGTTACAATTTGACGCAACGCTTTTGTTCTGACATCCCCTGCCGCAAAAACCCCCTCTAAGTTGGTTTTTGTGGTTTCGTTGGCGATAATATATCCGTTTTCGTCCAGTTGCAACTGACCTTTCACAATATCGGTTTCGGGACTTCTGCCAATGCTTATAAAAATACCGTCAAGCGGAATTTCTTTAAAAGAACCGTCGGTGTTAAGCTTAACTTTAACCCCGTTTACCTTGCCGTCACCCAAAATTTCCGCAACTTCGCCATTCCAAATAAATTCAATGTTATGGGCATTTAAAAGCGGTGTGTTATAAACTTTAGTTGCCCTTAATTTATCCCTGCGGTGTATTAAATATACCTTTTTACATATTTTGGAAAGATAAAGTGCATCTGCCGCCGCCGAATTACCCCCGCCTACAACCGCTACGGTTTTGTCCTTGTAAAACATACCGTCACAGGTCGCACAATACCCTAACCCTTTGCCGATAAAACTATCCTCTTCTTTAAGTCCTAAATGTTTGTGTTTGGCACCGGTTGCGATTATAACGGTTTTGGCGGAAAATTCGCCCAAATCGGTTTTAATTATTTTAGGAACGGCTTTTAAATCTGTTTCCAAAACTTCCGCACTTACTGTTTTTGTGCCGAACTTTTCGGCGGCAGACTGAATTTTGTAACCCAATGTAAAACCGTCTATCCCCTCTTCGAAACCGGGGTAATTATCAATTTGTGACGTTTCACACATTTGCCCGCCTGCCGAAAATTTTTCAATCACCAAGGTTTTAAGTCCCGCTCTTGCGGCATATACTGCGGCGGTGTAACCGCAAGGTCCTCCGCCTATTATTACGGTATCATAACATTTTTCCAATTGTTTATATTCCCCTCTTTAGGATAAAAACCGCAGTAAACCTGCGGTTTTTAATCATTTTAGCATTTCAAGAATTTGTGTTTTCGGCTTAGCACCTACCGAACTGTTTACCACCTTACCGTCCTTTAAAACAAAAAGTGACGGAATGCTCATAACAGAAAAAGATGCCGCAAGTTCGGGTTGTTCGTCAACATTAACCTTACCCACTTTGTATTCGGGGTGTTCTAATGCGATTTCGTCAACAATAGGAGATACCATTCTGCACGGTCCGCACCAACTTGCCCAAAAATCAAGCAAGACGGTTTTTTCACTTTTTAAAATTTCGTCTTCAAAATTTTCTTTAGTAACTGTCAGTACCGACATTTTACTACCTCCGTTAAAATACTATTCCTGTGAAAAACTGTCCTTGCCTACTCCGCAAAGGGGGCATACAAAATCTTCGGGTAAATCTTCCCATTTTGTGCCCGGTGCAATACCGTTATCAGCATCGCCTAAATCTTCGTCGTAAACATAACCGCAAATATCACATACATATTTCATAAGTTTTTACCTCCTTGATTTTAAACTTATTATAACCCATTTTTTAAAGATATTCAAGTAAAAATTTATCCCAACAAAGTATCTAACAAAAGCATTACGCAAAAACCGATAATAAGTGAGTATGTAGCACCTCTTTCACTTCCGTGTGCGTGGGTTTCGGAAAGGGTTTCGTCGCTTATAACATAAAGCATTGTACCGCCCGCAAAGGATAACGCAAAGGGCAAAATTGCGGTAGAAAGCGTAACCGCAAAATAACCTATAAATGTTCCCACAATCTCAATTATACCCGTAACCACCGCAATGGAAAAAATTCTTTTATAACCGATTCCAAGTCCTACCATAGGCGCTATTATAACCATACCTTCGGGAATGTTTTGAAGTGCAATACCGCCCGCAATAAGCAACGCTTTATTAACATTTTCCGTACCGAAGCCAACACCGGCGGCAATACCTTCGGGCAGATTGTGTATTGCTATTGCAATAACAAACAGCAAAACTTTGTTTATACTTGACTGTTTTTCGGGGTGTGCTTCAATATCTATTCCCGTTAATTTATGTAAATGCGGCACAACCTTATCCATAATATTAACGCAAAGCGCACCGCAAAAAATACCGGCTATTGTTACAACAATTTGGTATTTCCCGCCGTATTCAAGCGACGGCAGTATAAGCCCTATAACCGAAGCCGCCAACATAACGCCCGAAGCAAAAGAAAGCACAATATCGCTGAAACTGTGGCTTATTTTCTTAAAACAAAAGCCGATAACCGCACCGATAATTGTAGCACCGCCGACCCCTAAAGCCGTAATTAAAACTATTTGCATAAACCATTCCCTCTTGTTTTAATATAATCTCTGACTAATTATTATATCACAAAAATTGCAAAAAAACCATAATAAAAATAAAAAAAGTTCGCCCTTAATAAACAAAGCGAACTTTTAATAAACCAATTATCAGAGAAAAGTAAATTTTTCTTTTCGGCAATAATACCAAAACAAAAAACAAAGAAATTCCTCACTCTTTAGAAAAAACGGTCATACCTACACCGTAATCCCTTATTAAAATATCTTTGGGAAAGCCGGAAAATTTTACGGTAACAATCAAATCTCCGGCTGCACCGGACAAATTTGCAATTTGAAGATTATAAATTACCCAAAACCATTCGGTAGGAACAAAAGGATTGATAATTGCAATAACTAATCCCCACAGAACAACCGGTGCCAAAGCGATAAAGATATACGCTTTCTTGTCATAGTAATCATTGCTTCCGGCAAAGGCATATAACCCTGTAAAACCATACTTAACCTTTTTAGTGCCGCAAATTTTCATAACAGTACCATGCGTTAATTCGTGCAGCACCATATATGCTATCATCAAAACCATCAAAGCAATAAATCTTATCACATAATTGCCAAGACCCTTATCCATAGCGAATAAGGTGGAAAGCGGCACAAAAAAATTCATCGCAACCAACATTACCGCTCCGATAATAATTGCCAACAAATTTACAAATAATGCCATTTTTTTGTTTTTTTGAAGATCAATGGAATAAAATTCTCTATATCCTTCCGGCAAAGTTTCAACTGCTTTCATTATATCGCCGCCCTTTTTAGTTTTGAAGTTATTATACCATA
>CAMFZK010000076.1 GCA_946006915.1 uncultured Clostridia bacterium | reverse complement strand
GTGTATAAGAGACAGTATTTATATTGCAAGAGTATATTGTTTGTTGTATAATAAATTGTGAAAATTTTTACAAGAGGTAGTTTTATGGATACTTTTTTTGAACAAATAATAGGTATAAAGAAAAACGGTAAATCAATTGCCGGTGTTTTGGGAATTTGGTTTTTGGCATTACTGCTCTCTTTTACCGTTTTCCTATTTTCGGGATATTTAGGTGCTTTTTTCATTTTGATTATTGCCGGTATTATTTACGGCGCTTATAAACTTTCATCGCTTTTTAACATTGAATTCGAATACATTATAACAAACGGCAGTATGGATATTGATAAAATTGTAAATAAATCAAGCCGAAAAAGGGTTTTAAGTTTTGAACTTCCGAATGTAACCCGTTTAGAAAAATACACACCCAATATTTTAAATAACATTGACGCAAAAGAAGTTGTTTTTGCTTGCAATCAAAACGACGATAACGCTTACTTAATGGTTGCCGAAAAAGACGGCGGTAAAGCATCTTACCTTGTCTTCTCCCCTAATGATAAAATAAAATCGGCAATTATTAAATTTGTTCCCAAATTCATTTCAAATACTGCGTTTAAATAAGGATGTGCCGCTATGAAAGTATTAACACGGGCTTTAATAAAAAGTCATGAGGAAAATGCTGTCAAAAGCGGCATTTTTTCTTTTAAGGAACTTATGAAAACCGCAGGTGATACGGCATTTGAGGTTATAAAGAATAACTACAACCTTAAGGGTAAAAAAATTGCCGTGGTTTGTGGTAGCGGAAACAACGGCGGTGACGGGTTTGTAATCTCACAAAATTTAAAGGATAACGGCTTTGATGTGACTGTTATTATCCCGTTAGGCGAGCCGAAAACAGAAACCGCAAAATTTTACTTTAATAACCTTTGCGGAATTAAAATTACCGAAAATTTTGAAGATAATTACGATATTATAATAGACGCTCTTTTCGGTATCGGTCTTAACCGTGAACTAGGCAAAGAAATTATATGCTTGATAGAAAGAATAAATTCCGCTAACGCTGTTCGTATTTCGGTTGATATTCCGTCCGGTATTAACTGCGATAACGGAAAAATTTTAGGAAGTTGCATAAACGCCGATTTAACAATTACTTTTATTGCTCTAAAGCCCTGTTTTATGTTACCGCCCGCTACCGATTACTGCGGTAATGTAACTGTTGCCGACATTGGAATTACCCCTAAAGATTTTGTTTTTGAGACAATAGAACAACCAAAACCGATAAAGAGAAAACATAATTCCCACAAAGGCACTTACGGTACTGCCGTTTTGTTTTGCGGAAGTTACGGTATGTTAGGTGCCGCTATTTTATCGGCAAAGGCGTGTTTAAGAAGCGGTGTAGGTATTGCAAAATGCGTTTTGTGCAAGGGACTTTATAAACCCTTTACTGTCTCGGTTCCGGAAGCGGTTTGCGTACCCGTTAGACAAACTTTAAATGGTTCGCTTTCTTCCAATATTAACATAAAAAAAGTAACCGAAAAAGCAACCGCAATACTTTTCGGTCCGGGTATGAAAAATACTAAATCTACCGAAAAACTGCTTAAAAAGTTGATTTTAAACACAAATATTCCGCTTATTATTGATGCCGATGGCATAAATGCCTTATCCCGCAACATAGAATTACTTAAAAAGGCAAATGCTCCGATTATATTAACCCCACACCCTGCCGAAATGGCACGGCTTTGCAAAAAAACTACCGCAGAAGTTGAGTCCGACCGAGTAAACACCGCAATAACCTTTGCAAAAGAATATAACTGCTATTTAGTGCTAAAAGGTGCTAATACCATTGTTTGCACACCCGATTCGGAAGTTTTCTTTAATATGAACGGAAATCCCGGTCTTGCAACAGGCGGCAGCGGTGATGTGCTTGCGGGAATTATCGTTTCTAAAATAGCGCAAGGTATTCCTATTTGCGAAGCACTTAAATCGGCGGTTTATATCCACGGTGATGCGGCAGACCAAAAGACAAAAATTTTGGGTGAAGAAGCACTACTTCCTTCAGATATAATCGAAGCACTTTAAGGGAGTGTTCGGTTTTGAAAAAAATTTTTTGCATTATTTTGCCGTTGTTTTTCCTTTGCTCTTGCAGTTCTAAAGCAAGTAACACAACCCCCGTTACAAAAGGAATTTGTTTTAATTGCTCTATAAAATACTATAACGAAAGTTACGAATGTAAGGTGGATATTGCAAAAAACGGCGATACAGGTATTGAATTTTTAACCCCCGAACCGCTTTTAGGGCTTAAAATAACCTACTGTGCAAACACAGTTACTGCCGAGTATAACGGAATAACTCACAGTATTGATAACGGTTTGCCGGAATTTTCGGCTGCTGATATTATTTATAAACTTTTTTCGGCTGATAATTTGGAGGTTTTAAAAAGCGGCGATAAATATTATGTAAACCAAAATATAGACGGTACAAACCTTAAAATGTATATGGGTGCCACAGGATTGCCTATTGAAATTACATCACCATATTTTAATGCAAAAATTAAAAATGCTACCATAAAATAGAAAAAGAACCGCAAAACTGCGGTTCTTTTCCTTATAAGGGGTTTGAGGAGAAATTTCTTAAATGTTTTTAAGAAATATACCAAAACGGATGCGGCTTCCTTTTCGGTACAAGCATATAATACACTAAAATAATTACCATTTTATGAACGAATTTTAAAATTTTTTAAAGAATATAATTTGTCCTTTTTGTCAATAATATTTGCGAAAGGAAGATGATTATGAAATATACCGAAGATTCCTCTAAAAAAAGAGGAAATTCCGCTTTTTATATTGTTTTAGCAGTATGTCTTTTAGTAATAGGCATTGCCGCTTGGGCGGCTTTTTCGAATATGGCCGAGACCGAGACGAAACCCAATACCGGGAATAACAGCAGCCAAAACAATGAATATAATAACAACAACCTGTCATATAATGAAAACACAAACCCAAATACCACACCGTCTGAAGGTATTGAAAACGTAACACCTACAACACCCACCGCAGAGGAAAAACAGGATGTTCCCGTAGAAGAGCCAAAACCCCAAAAAGCGTATTCAATGCCCGTAAACGGCGAAATTTTAAAAGATTTCAGTTTGACTGCATTACAGTATTCCGAAACTTACGGAGATATGCGTATACACGGTGCGGTTGATATTTCCTGCAAAGAGGGTACAGTTGTAACCGCCTGCACCGACGGTAAGGTAGAATCGGTAGAGCAAACCGCAACCTACGGCACGGTTGTAACAATAGACCACGGCGAAGGGCTTGTAATTAAATATTCGTCCCTTAAAAATGTTAATGTAAAAAACGGCGACACCGTAAAAACGGGTGACAATTTAGGCACAGTAACCGAAATACCGAGCGAATGTACCGAACAAAGCCATATTCACCTTGAAGCATATAAAAACTCCCAACCGATATCTATTTTAAGTTTGTTCGAGTAACCTGCCCTCGGAAAAAATGTTTACATTTTCGTTTAGGGGCATTTTAAGAATTGTGTAAGGCATATTGCTTTGCACAATTTTTATTTTGCAAAAAAGTTTAATTTGTGTTAAAATACAAACGGTGATAATATGTACGATGAATTAACTAAAGTGGATATTGAAAAACTAAAGGAAGAACTTGAATACCGCATCGGTACGGTTAGACCTAAAATTCTTGAAGAGGTAAAATTTACCCGCAGTTTCGGTGATTTGTCCGAAAATGCGGAATACCACGCCGCAAAGCGTGAACGGGGCAAAAACGAAAGCCGTATAAGATATTTGCGTAATATGATTAAAACCGCTGTTGTAATAGATACTAAAAGCTGTCAGGACGAAATCGGTTTGTTTGACACCGTGACCTATTATATTGAAGAAGATGACTGCGAAGAAACGGTGCGTATTGTAACAACCCTTCGCCAAAACTCTATGAAAGGGTTAATAAGCAAAGAATCCCCCATCGGCAACGCTATTTTAGGCAAGCATTTAGGTGACAGAATTTATGTAAAAGTTTTTGACGATTACGGATATTATATAGTTATACGTAAAATTGAAAAAGGCGAGGATGACTCCTCGCTTGAAATTAGGAAATTTTAAGTCACAAAAAACTACCTCATAAAATGGGGTAGTTTTTGTTTAGAAACTATTATTCTTCGGTGGTTTCTTCTGCAGTAGTGTCTTCTTTCATTTTTGCAAAGCACTCGCTGCAGTACACCGGACGGTCGTCACGGGGAATGAAAGGAACCTTTGCAACACCTCCGCAAGCGGCACAAACTGCTTCATGCAATTCTCTGGGTGCTCTGCCGGCATTTTTACGCTTGTCACGGCAGGGTTTACAACGTTGCGGTTCGTTTACAAAGCCCTTAGATTCATAGAATTCCTGTTCTCTTGCGGTAAATACAAATTCCTCTCCGCAGTCTTTGCAAACCAGTGTCTTGTCTTCAAACATGTTTTTTACCTCTCTCGGTCTTTATTAGCCCCGGACGGAATTGCACCGACATCTTTGTTTTCAACGTTCTTCTTTTAAACTACATGGGCATATAAAACGGTGTAAACCGCTATTTTTTTAACTTTTTTCGTATTCGTGCAAGCGCATTATCCACCGCTTTTTCGGTAATACCTAAATTCTTTGCAATATCAGAATAACTTTTACCCTCTAAAAATAATTCCAGCACATTTAATTCCATATTGGAAAGTTCAAGTTTAATTGTTTCGGTAAGTGCTTTGTAATTTTCTTTTTCAATAAGTATTGATTCGGGACTGTTAGAATCTGTAATTTCCACATCCTCAATAGAGGTAATAAGCTCTTGCGGTATAATTTTTTGGGTATTGTTTTTTCTTATTTGCGAAATAACCGCACGCTTAATACAGGTAGTGGCAAAGGTGGAAAAGGAAGATTTTTCGCTGTCATAGTTCTTTATTGCGGAATAAAATGCAAAGGTTACTTCTTGTACCGCATCTTCCGACTGAGAACCCGGCAAATACTGTTTTGTGAGGCATATAATAAGTGGTAAATAGCGGTCAATAATAACCGAAAGTAACCGATAATCACCGTCATTTATAGCCGTGATGATTTCTTCATCGGTCAATTTATTGTTATTTTCGACAAAATTTATACTCATTTACGCTCCAAAATATAACTACTTCACAATGTAATGATATAATACAATATTTTTGGTACTATGTCTGTCTCTTATACACATCTGACGCTGCCGACGATACTCCTTGT
>CAMFZK010000075.1 GCA_946006915.1 uncultured Clostridia bacterium | reverse complement strand
GAAGTGTCCCCATCCACGCTGACCATATTAAAGGTGGTTTGAATGTCGGTAGAAAGGGCTTTTTGCAACATTTCACCGCTTATTGCACAGTCGGTAGTGATAAAGACAAGCATTGTTGCCATATTGGGGTGAATCATACCCGAACCTTTGGCAATACCGCCCATTTTACAAACCCTACCGCCTATTTCAAACTCTACCGCAATTTCTTTAAGTTTTGTATCGGTTGTCATAATACCCTCGGCAGCGTCTGCGCTTTTATCGGCTGCAAGACCGCTCACAAGCGAGGGGATACCTTTCTTTATCGGTGTAATATCAAGCGGTTGACCGATAACGCCGGTAGAGGCAACAATAACGTCCTTACTGTCAATCCCCATTTCGGTTGCTAACAGTTCGCAGGTTAAAGTTGCAATTTCAATTCCGTTTGCGTTGCAGGTATTAGCGTTACCGCTGTTGCAAATAATGGCGGTCGCAAACCCGTCGGCAATATTATCTTTAGTAACCTTTAAAGGTGCGCCTTTAACAAGGTTGGTGGTATAAACCGCTGCGGCAGTTGCCTTTTTTTCGCTGTATATTAAACTTAAATCTTTTTTTATTTTATTTTTGCGTATTCCGCAGTGAATACCGTTTGCTTTAAAACCTTTAGCGGCACAAACACCGCCCGAAATTATTTCCATACATTTCTCCTTACAAATCTAAACCTGTGGTTTCTTCGGTTCCGAGTACAATGTTCATACATTCTATTGCCGCACCCGAAGCACCTTTACCCAAATTATCGTAACGGGCAATAGCCAAAATTCTCTCATCGTTTCCCGCAACCGATATTTCCATACCGTCACAAAAGGACAACTTATTAGCCGAAACAAAACCGTTTTCGCTGAAATCTTGGGTGAATTTTACTATCGGTCCTGTGTATTTACGCTTATAAATTTCTTTAATTTCGTCTATTGTGGCGTTTATATCAGAACCGAAAATCGGAACGGTTACTTCCATACCGCTGTAATAATCGGCTACAACCGGAATAAACACAGGAGCATTTTCAATTCCGCCGAATTTTACCATTTCGGGTAAATGTTTATGGGTTTGAGAAATACCGTACTGGCGGGGTGCGTTTAAAAGTTTATCTCTGCGTTCTCCCTCATAATCCGCTATCATATTTTTACCGCCGCCGCTGTAACCTGTTAAACTAAAACAGGAAAGCAGACTGTCTTTAGGCAAAACCCCTGCCTCTATAAGCGGGTAAACAAGCGCAATAAATCCGCTTGCGTGGCAACCTGGAACGGCAATTCTTTTGGAATTTTTAATTTTTTCCCTGTGTTTTCCTGAAAGTTCGGGAAAACCGTATGCCCAACCGTCATCAGTTCTGTGTGCGGTAGAAGTATCAAGCACAACCGTGTTACTGTTTTCTATTAAAGAAACCGCCTCACGGGATGCCGTGTCAGGCAGGCACAAAAACGCAATATCGGCACTGTTCAGCGCTTCTTTGCGGGCGTTAATGTCTTTTCTGTTTTCTTCGGTTAGTTTAATAAGTTCAATATCGGTTCTGGTTGAAAGGCGTTCTGCAATACGCAGTCCCGTAGTGCCGGCACTGCCGTCTATAAATACTTTTTTCATTTTGTATACTCCGAAAGGTATTCTAACTGTTTGTTTATAGACTCTATTCCCGTTCCGCCCTGTGAAATACGTTTTGAAACGCAGGTTTCAAGCGAAATTTCGTTATATAAATCACTTTCAAACAAACTGTCAAATTCCTTGTATTTTTCTATAGGCAAAGTTTCAAGCACTAAATTTTCCTTAATGCAGTAAGCCACAATTTCGCCCACGTGTTTGTAAGCCGTTCTAAACGGCATACCCTTTTTAACCAGATAATCGGCTAAATCGGTGGCGTTTATAAAGCCCTTTTGTGCCGCTTTATACATATTGTCACAAAGTAGCGTCATTGTTTCAATCATCGGCGTAAATACTCCTAAACACATTTTAACGGTGTCCACCGCATCAAAAATAGATTCCTTATCCTCTTGCATATCTTTATTGTAAGCAAGCGGAATACCCTTTAAAACGGTAAGCATAGAGATTAAGTCACCGTATACCCTGCCGGTTTTACCCCTTACGAGTTCTGCCATATCGGGGTTTTTCTTTTGAGGCATAATGCTTGAGCCGGTTGTGTAACTGTCATCCAGTTCAATAAACTTAAATTCCCAACTTGACCAAAGTATAATTTCTTCCGAAAAACGGGAAAGGTGCATCATAAGAATAGAAAAAGCAGACAACAGTTCGGCACAGAAATCTCTGTCCGAAACACCGTCAATACTGTTTAGGGTTATACCGTCAAACCCTAATTTTTCGGCGGTCATATAACGGTCGGTATTATAGGTAGTTCCCGCTAAAGCACAAGAGCCAAGCGGCGAATAGTTCATTCTCTTTTTAGCGTCTAAAAGGCGTGTAATATCACGCGAAAGCATCATACCGTATGCCAAAATGTGGTGTGCAAAGGTTATGGGTTGTGCACGCTGAAGATGGGTGTACCCCGGCATAATAGCAGTTTTGTATTGCTCTGCTTTATTGCATATTGCCGATATCAACTTCTTTATAAGCGAAATAATTTCTTCGGTTTCGTCCCGCAAATAAAGGCGAATATCCACTGCTACTTGGTCGTTACGGCTTCTTGCGGTGTGTAAGCGTTTACCCACATCGCCGATACGCTTTGTAAGTTCGCTTTCAACAAACATATGTATATCTTCACAAGCCAAATCAAACTCTAATTTTCCGCTTTCTAAATCCTCTAAAATAACTTCGAGGGTAGCGATAATTAAATCGCTATCCTCTTTAGAAATTATATTTTTGGCACTTAGCATAGAAGCGTGAGCCATAGAGCCGGTTATGTCCTGACGGAACATTCTTGAATCAAAATGAATTGAAGAATTAAAATCATCCGCCTGTTTGTCAAGTGCTTTTTGGAACCTACCTGCCCACATTTTTTCCATTTATAAACATTCCTTTAGTTTATTTTAAATTGTTTTTTGCCTTCATTTTTGCGTAAACTTCGCTCGGTAAACCGTAAAGATTTATAAAGCCGGTTGCGTTGCTTTGATCGTAAACATCGTCTTCGTCAAAGGTTGCAATTTCGGGGTCGTAAAGCGAATAAGGCGAAGTAACGCTTGCGTTAATCATATTGCCTTTGTAAAGTTTTAATTTAACGTCGCCCGTAACGGTTTTTTGGGTTTCCTTAACAAAAGCCAAAATTGCTTGGGTTAAAGGGGTAAACCAAAGTGCGTTGTAAACATTTTCTGCCAACTTTTGGGCAACAAGTGATTTGTAATGTGCTGTTTCCTTGTCAAGACAAAGGGTTTCAAGCACTTTGTGTGCTTTGTAAATAATTGCACCGCCGGGGGTTTCGTAAACACCGCGGCATTTCATACCTACAAGACGGTTTTCCACAATATCCAAAAGACCTATACCGTTTTCACCGCCGATTTTGTTAAGGGTTTTAACAAGTTCTACCGAATCCATTTCCTTGCCGTCTACTGCGGTGGGAATACCCTTTTCAAAGTGGATTGTAACATAGGTCGGCTTATCGGGTGCCATTTCGGGAGAAACACCCATTTCAAGGAAGCCCTCTTTATTGTAAAGCGGTTCGTTTGCGGGGTCTTCCAAATCAAGACCTTCGTGTGATAAATGCCAAATGTTTTTATCTTTGGAATAGTTGGTTTCACGGTTAATTTTAAGCGGAACATTGTGTGCTTCGGCATAGGCAATTTCTTCCTCACGGGATTTAATTTCCCATTCACGCCAAGGTGCAATAATGGTCATTTCGGGTGCTAATGCTTTAACGGCCAACTCGAACCTTACTTGGTCGTTACCTTTACCGGTACAACCGTGGCAGATAGCGTCAGCCCCTTCGGCAATGGCAATTTCAACTATTCTTTTAGCAATAGGAGGACGTGCAAAAGCAGTACCTAAAAGATAATCTTCGTAAAGTGCGCCTGCTTGAACGCAGGGGAAAACATAATCGTCCAAAAATTCTTTGGTAAGGTCTTCAATATAAATTTTAGAAGCGCCGGTTTTAATGGCTTTTTCTTCTAATCCTTCAAGTTCGTCTGCCTGACCCACATTGCCCGAAACGGCAATAATTTCAGGGTTGCCGTAGTTTTCCTTAAGCCACGGAATAATGATTGAAGTATCAAGTCCGCCCGAATATGCTAAAACTACTTTTTTAATTTGTTTCTTTTCCATAATAATTCCTCCGTATGCATAATATGCAGTAATTTATCAATTTCTTTGCATAAATAATACCATATTATGAATAAATATGCAACAGTTATTTTCAACTTTTACCTATTTTACATATTTGCTTTGCATTTTTTTGCAAAATTATGCATTTTTTACAACTAAAAATTCTTTTTGTTTTAATCTTCCCAGGTTTTTTCGTTTTTGTCTTTGTTTTTGGACTTAAACAAGGGAATTATAAATCCGCTTAACATACAAAGAATAAATACCGACCAACCCGCAATAATGTTGGAAGTTAGGTTGTAACCGTCCGCAAGGCCGTAAATACCGCCTTTGTTTAAAAACAGGTTTACAATGTTCCAAACAAACAGAACGGTTAAAATTACGGGTGCTATAAACTTAACCGCCGCATTAAACCAAAGTTTAGAAATTTTAAAAGATGTAGCGTTGCGGTTAATTTCCTTAACGATTTTTTCGGTATTAAACAACCAGCCGACTGCCACGGTTTCTATTATGCCTATCAAAATAAGGGTAAAACTGTTGCACCAATTATCCACAATATCCAGTACCGCAAGACCCGCACCGGTTGAATAAATAATGGAAATTACACCCGCAACCGCACAAATTGTAACGGTTGTTTTCTTTTTATTTGTGCCGAATTTATCGGAAAATGCGGTTGAGATACCCTCTACAAGTGAAAAAGCAGAGTCAATAGCCAAGGTGCAAAGGCAGAAATAGAATATAAACGAGAAAATTGCGTTAATAATTCCGCTGCCCGAAAGATTTACAATAGCGGTGGGGTAAATTATAAAGGCAAGTCCCACGCCGGTTTTTGTAAGTCCGTCCTGAAGTCCCGTGCCGTACATTGTGGTAAACATAACAATACCCGCCAAAAGACTTACCGCCAAGTCGCTGAAAGCAATAATCAGTCCGTCACGTGCTATGTTGCTGCTGTCGTCAAGGAAAGAACCGTAAGCAATCATAATAGCCATCATAACCGACATACTGTAAAACACCTGACCTATTGCGTCCACCCAAAGCATTGGGCTTTTAAGTGCCGAAAAATCGGGTATAAAGAAATGTGC
>CAMFZK010000074.1 GCA_946006915.1 uncultured Clostridia bacterium | reverse complement strand
GCGTTATTTATTATTTTAAGCGCCATTTCTATATCAGCGTCTTTATCCACAAAAATATGGCAAATTCCCGTACCCGTTTCAATGCAGGGTACTTTTGCATTTTCGGTACACGCTTTAATAAGCCCCTTGCCGCCGCGCGGAATAAGTAAATCGACATATCCCACCGCACTCATCAGTTGGTTTGCGCTTTCCCTCGTAGTGTCTTCGATCAAATTAACATAATCGGGGTTAATATCGGCATTTTTAAGGCCTTTTTTCAAAGCGTTTACAATCGCCTTTGCGGAATTATATGCCTCTTTACCGCTGCGAAGTACACAAACATTACCGCTTTTAAAGCAAAGTGCCGCCGCATCGCTTGTTACGTTAGGTCGGCTTTCGTAAATAATTGCAACCACCCCGAAAGGAACCGAAACCTTGTTTACCGAAAGTCCGTTCGGAAGCGTGTTATTATCTAAAACTTTACCCACATAATCGGGCAGGTCCCTTACTTCGCAAATGCCTTTTGCCATATCGGCAATACGCTCTTTTGTTAGTTTCAATCGGTCAATCATAACCTCGCTGATTTTGCCCTTCGCGTTTTCAACATCGGTATCATTTGCCGCTAAAATCACTTGCGTTTCGGCAATCAAAGCGTTTGCCATTTCAGTTAATGCCTTGTTTTTTTGGCTTTCGGTAAGTATTCCGCTTCTGCTTACCGATTTGGCTTTTTTAAGTATTTCTAAAGTAGTCATTATTTTACCGTCCCTAAAAATCTTGTGCCTATATCTTTGCCGTCTACAATTTCGTAAAGCAAATTGGGGTTTTCGCCGTTGGCAATAACCATATCTATACCGCTTTTATTTACAATTTTTGCGGCGTTGATTTTGGTTATCATTCCGCCTGTTCCGAGTTTACTTCCCGCACCGCCGATCATACCCTCTATTTCGGGGGTGATTTTTTCAACTTTATGTATAAGTTTTGCGCCTATATCCTGTCTTGGGTCGCCGGTGTAAAGACCGTCAATATCCGAAAGAATTATAAGCAAATCTGCATCTACTGCGGTGGCAACAATAGCACCCAGTGTATCATTATCCCCTATTTCAATTTCGTTGGTCGAAACCGAGTCATTTTCGTTAATAATAGGCAGCGCACCTAATTCCAAAAGCCGACGCATTGTGTTTATAAAGTTATGTTTACGGTCGGTATTTGCAATATCGTCCCCCGTTACAAGAATTTGTGCAACGGTGTGGTTATACTCCGAAAACAGTTTGTCGTAAGTATACATAAGTTCGCATTGACCGACTGCCGCCGCCGCCTGTTTTGTGGGGATATCGGTAGGTTTTTCCGATAAAGAAAGTTTGCCTACACCCATACCGATTGCACCCGAAGACACCAAAATAACCTCATTACCGGCGTTTTTAAGGTCGCTCATAACCTTGCAGAGTTCTTCAACACGGTGAATATTTAAAAGTCCTGTTTTGTGTGCTAAAGTAGATGTACCTATTTTAATAACAACACGCATAATTTTTACTCCAATTTAAGCCAATGTTGCCGCTATTACCGCTTTAATTGTGTGCATACGGTTTTCGGCTTCGTCAAAGACTATTGACTTTTCGCTTTCAAAAACTTCGTTTGTAACTTCCATTTCGTTTATGCCGAATTTTTCGGAAATTTCTTTACCAATTGTTGTGTTAAGGTCGTGAAAAGCGGGTAAACAGTGCATAAACACGGCATTTTCGCCCGCATTGTCCATAATTTTTTTATTTACCTGATAGGGGGATAAATCTTTTATTCTTTCTTCCCAAACCTCGCTCGGCTCACCCATAGATACCCAAACATCGGTTGCAATAACATCGGCATTTTTGGTGGCTTTCATCGGGTCGGTTTCAAACTTTATGGTAGCACCCGTTTCGCTTGCAATTTCCAAACATTTATTTACTAAATCACTGTCGGGAAAGTATTTTTCGGGGGCGCAAACCGTAAAATTAAGCCCCATTTTGGCACAACCCACCATATAGGAATTGCCCATATTGTAGCGAGCATCACCCATATAAACAAATTTAATGCCCGAAAGTTTACCGAAATGTTCTTTAATTGTTAAAAAGTCTGCCAAAATTTGGGTGGGGTGAAATTCGTTTGTAAGTCCGTTCCAAACCGGAACACCTGCATATCGTGCCAGTTCTTCCACAATTTCCTGCCCGTAACCACGGTATTCTATACCGTCATACATTCTGCCTAATACCCTTGCCGTGTCCGCAATGCTTTCCTTTTTGCCGATTTGCGAACCCGTGGGGTCTAAATATGTAACCCCGATCCCTAAATCGTGGGCGGCTACTTCAAAACTGCAACGGGTTCTTGTGCTTGTTTTTTCAAAAATTAAGGCAATATTCTTGCCCTCGCAAATGCGGTGCGGAATACCCGCTTTCTTTTTATTTTTAAGTTCTTTTGCCAAATCAATTAAACATTCAATTTCGGCGGGTGAAAAATCAAGTAGTTTTAAAAAACTTTTTCCTTTAAAATCCATTAAATTTCGCAACCTTTCTTAATAACTTCCACCGCTTTTTTAAGCAGGTCAAAGGGTATGTTCAGAGCGGGCAAAAGCCGTACCTTTGTTTTGGCTTTAATAACCAAAACCCCGTTTTCCATACAGTAATTTATAACATCGTTTGCGTTCTTTTCGGTTTCAATACCAATCATCAGTCCCATACCGGTGACACTTTTAACTCCCTTTGCGTTTTTAAGGGTGTTCATTATATAATCGGATTTTTCTTTAACCCCGTTTAAAAGTTCTTGGTCTATTCGGTTAATAACACTTACCGCCCCTGCACAGGCAATGGGGTTACCGCCGAAAGTTGAACCGTGAGAACCGAAACCGAAAACGTCCTTTACCTTTTCGCCTAAAAGCGTAGCACCCAGCGGCAAACCGTTCCCGAGTCCCTTTGCGGTGGAAACAATATCGGGTTTAACGCCATAGTTCATAAAGCAGTAAAGTTCACCCGTTCTGCCGTTACCGGTTTGTACTTCGTCTGCTATTGTCAGAATGTCCATTTCCTTGGCAAGGCAGAAAATTTTGTTTACAAATTCCTTTTGTAAAGGCAAAACACCGCCCTCACCCTGCACAAATTCAAACATTATACCGCAAACTTTGTTGTTTTTAACAAGGTTTTCAAGTTGTTCGCAGTTGTTTGCCTCGCAGTACAAAAAACCGTCTGTAAGGGGTAAAAAGTCATTATGAAAAACCTCCTGCCCCGTTGCGGCAAGGGTGGTTATTGTTCTGCCGTGAAAACTGTTTTTAAGGGTTATTATTTTGTTGTATTCGTTTCCCTTTTTATCCTCGGCGTATCTTCTTGCCGCTTTTATAGCACATTCGTTGGCCTCTGCACCCGAATTAGAAAAGAAAACCTTTTTCATTCCCGTCCTTTGGCACAAAATCCCCGCTAAATTTACACACGGTTCGGTGTAATAAAGGTTAGATGCGTGTTGAATTTTACCCAACTGTTCGGTTACGGCATTTTGCCACTCTTTGTCTGCAACGCCAAAGGTATTAACCGCAATACCCGAAGATAAATCTATATACTCTTTGCCGTTTTTATCATACACCAAAGAGCCGTTGCCCTTTTCCAAAACCACGGGAAAACGGGCATAGGTTGAGGCAATATACTCTTTATCCTTTTCAATAATGCTCATTTTACTCACCTATTACCATTGTACCCGCACCTTCGTCGGTAAGAGTTTCTATAAGAAGCGAATGGGGTATTCTTCCGTCCATTATAATTACCTTTTTAACCCCTCGGTTTATTGCCTCTAAACAACATTCAACCTTTGGTATCATACCGCCGGAAATTGTGCCGTCACTGAATAAATCAACCGCCTCTTTGGTGGTAATTTTGGGAATAAGGGTGGAAATATCGTCCTTATCACGCAAAATACCCGCAATATCGGTCATAGAAATCAGCGATTCGGCATTAAGCGCACCTGCAATATACGCCGCAGCAGTATCGGCATTTATGTTATATACATTCCCCTCATTATCGCATCCTACGGTGGAAACTACGGGAATATAATTGTGGGATAAAAGGTCCAAAATCGGTTCAACATTAACACCGGTAATTTTTCCCACAAAACCCAAACGCTCGTCCTTGGTTTCGGCGGTGATAAGCCGACCGTCCATACCCGAAATACCCATGGCTTTACCGCCCTTTATTTCAAGCAGATTAACTAAACTCTTATTTATTTTGCCCGCAAGTACCATTTGCACAACTTCGGCGGTTTCCCTGTCGGTAACCCTAAGTCCGTCTACAAATTCGGTTTTTTTGCCTATTTTTGCAAGCATTTCGGTAATTTCGGGACCGCCGCCGTGTACCAAAACCACCTTAACCCCAATAAGATACAAAAGCACAATATCTTCCATAACCTGTTGCTTTAATTCTTCGTTAACCATTGCGTTTCCGCCGTATTTTATTACAACGGTTTTGTTGTAATATTCCTGTATATACGGAAGTGCCTGGGTTAGCACTTCGGCTCTTTGAGCGTTACTGATGTTTAAAGACATAATAAATTTCTCCCTTATAGACTTAAAAGGGCCGTAAAAACCCACAAGTTTTTTAAAGCCCCTGATTTAGGGGATAGGAAAAAATGTTCGGAATGAACGAACCGAACCCGAAGGCGTACAAAAGTACTTCGAGAGGTGAGGTTCGTTTATAGCAAAATGTGTTCCGGACTTTTTTTACATCCCCTTAAGTTCTGTAATCTCCGTTAATCTTTACATAATCATAGGTTAAATCGCAACCCCAAGCGGTTGAAGCAAATTCACCGCTGTTTAGGTTAATTAAAATTTCAATTTCGTCCATTAGTAAAATTTCCTTTGCCTTTTCTTCGGAAAACTCTACCCCTGCACCGTTTTTACAAACTTCAATTTCACCTTTTGAAGATTTAAACGCAACGTCGATTTTAGCGGTATCAACCGGAGCCCCGGAATAACCGATAGCGCAAAGTACCCTGCCCCAGTTAGCATCCGCACCGAACATTGCGGCTTTGGTAAGCGAAGAGCAAATAACCGACTTTGCAACGGTTTTTGCAATTTCCAAACTTTCGGCATTTTTTACCTTACATTCAAGTAATTTTGTTGCACCCTCGCCGTCTGCCGCAATTTTACGGCAAAGGTTTACACATACCGTGTTAAGTGCCTGCATAAATATTTTAAAATCTTCACCGTCGGCGGTAATAGGTTCATTCTCCGCCATTCCGTTTGCCAATACCGTTACCATATCATTTGTGGAAGTGTCCCCATCCACGCTGACCATATTAAAGGTGGTTTGAATGTCGGTAGAAA
>CAMFZK010000073.1 GCA_946006915.1 uncultured Clostridia bacterium | reverse complement strand
GATGCCATACCCTTACTTTGACCGCCGTTTTTGGAATTGCCCATATATTTATCCTCATAGGATAAAATTTCATCATTCATAAAGGGTTCTTCGCAAACGCTGGCGGTACATTCATCTGCATCTCCTAAAACCGAGCAGTTAATTTCCCGCAAAGAAGTAATGGCGTGTTCTGCCAAAATGCGGTCGGTAAACGAAAGGGCTAACATAACGGCATCGTCAAGTTGCTCTTTGGTGTTTACTTTGGAAATACCGACGCTTGAACCCAAATTAACCGGCTTAATAATAAGCGGAAATCCGATTTTTTCCTCAATTTCGTCTTGGATTTTTTGTTTGTCGGTTAAATATTCTTTGGCTCTGATGCAAATACAGTCAAGCACGGGAAGACCTGCGCTTTTTAAAACGTCCTTAAACACCGCTTTATCCATACCTACTGCCGAAGAAATAATATCACAACCCACATAAGGCAAATTTAAATATTCAAAAAAGCCCTGTATAGTGCCGTCTTCGCAGTTAGTGCCGTGAACAACCGGAAAAGCCACGTCAATACGAACGCTTTTGGGTTTTTGGAACATTTTTTTGGTTTGTTCGGTCATAATAACCGCACCGTTTTCCCGTGTGAAGTTTACCTTTTGGCATTTGCTTAAAAGTTCGCTTAAATTGCGGTATTCTTCTATTTCGAACAGGCAGTTGCCGGTATACATTTCACCGTCTTTGGTAACGTAAACGGGGGTAATGTCATATTTTTCGCGGTCAACCGCACGCATTGCCTGAACGGCGGAAATAATCGAAACTTCGTGTTCTACCGAACGGCAACCATAAAAGAAAGCAACATTGGTTTTCATAATAAATCTCCTTAATATAGATAATTATCGGGTAAATCGTTTTCAAATAATACAACAGTTTGTTTATCGGCTATACTGCCGTAAATTTCCATCGCCTCTTTAAAGCTTGCAACAATGTGCAAATTTTCTTGGTTGAATTTACTGCTCTTTACGGCGTCTGCCATCGGTTTAGAGCGGTTTTTACCTACTAAAATAATAATATCGCAGTTTTCGGCGGCCTCTTTACCGAGGGCGTAGTTACATTCATATTCCCGCTCACCCAGTTCAACCAAACCGGGGGTTACAATAACCTTTTTCATACCATTAAACGAACCCAAAACACGCACCGCCTCTAAACAACCTTCGGGGTTTGCGTTGTAAGCATCGTCAATAAGTAAAGAACCGTTTGTAAAGGATTTCATTTCCAAGCGGTGTTCGGTGGGTTTAAGGGAGGCAATTGCATACTTAATGTCGGTATTGCTAACACCTAAAGAATAAGCCAAAGCAACCGCACCTACAATATCGGTAATACTGTGAAGTCCTAAAAGTTTTGTGGTAAAGTGCACCGTTTCTTCGCCTAAACGCATATCAAATTCCGAACCGAACCTGCCGTAGGAAATATTTTGGGCTTTGAATTCAAAATTTTCGTTTGTGCCGTAGATTATAAATTCGTCGTCAATACGGGTTATAATTTCCTTACTGTCACCGTTTACAAAGGTGATACCGTTCTTTTCTTTAACAGCATCCGCTAATTCAAATTTGGTTTTAAACACATTTTCAACCGTCTTAAAGGTTTCAAGGTGCTGCGGTCCTACCGAGGTAATAATTCCGTAGTCGGGGCTTACAATATCGCAAATTTCCTTAATGTCACCAACATTTTTAGCACCCATTTCACAAACAAAAATTTCGGTTTGGGGCAAAAGATTTTCACGTATTGTTCTTACAACCCCCAT
Source organism: uncultured Clostridia bacterium (assembly GCA_946006915.1). Taxonomy (GTDB): domain Bacteria; phylum Bacillota; class Clostridia; order Oscillospirales; family Acutalibacteraceae; genus UBA737. Next base: position 3,561 of record CAMFZK010000073.1, on the reverse strand, counting down.
TGGGGTATTGTAACTGTGGGGGGTGCAAACGGTGTTGTATTTTTCGCTTAAAATTCGGGTTAAAATGAACTTTGTTGTGGTTTTGCCGTAACTTCCCGTAATTCCTATAACCTTGATTGAGTTGTGGTTTTTAAGAATTTTTTTAGCGTCATTTACGTAATACCGTGAAATGAGTTTTTCTATTGGGGCGGTTAAGCACCAAGCGATTAAAACCAATACGGGCGGGAAAAAGCAAAGCAGGAAAATTACCACCGCAAGGTATCTTGCAAAAACCGAAGTGTGAAAAACTGCATAAAGGGTTACAAGCAATGCCAAACAAACTGCCAACGCACCGTAAAGACGTTTAACCCTTCCCGTGAAAACGAGCGGTTTTATGGATTTTTTTTGGTCCTTTACACAAAGCACAATTCTTACTGCCAAAAGTAAACTAAGCAATACAGTTTGAACGGCGTACAATTCAAAAATATAAAGCACCGACCAAATCAAATAAAGTGCCGAAGAAATTAAAAGAGAATTTATATTGCTTTTAAAAAGCCAGCCGAAATACCGTGACGGATAATAGGAATTTTGCTGCAGCATTTGAAATTGACGGGTGGCGGCAAATAAAGCCGAAATACTGATTAAAATAAGTGATATAAAGTAAAAAATCATCTTAGTACCCTCAAATAAAACTGTTTATAATAGCGTTTGCTTCAAAAGGTTTTTCACAAAAAGAGTAATGCCCTGTGCCTTTTATAACGCAAAGACCGCAGTCGCCTATCAACCCTTCAATTATTTTAGCGTCGCTCAAGGGGGTTGCAGTGTCGTTTTCGCCCCAAATAAGCAAAGTGGGGCATTTAATGTTGGGTAAAATATCCCTTATATCGGTATTAACAAGCGAAACCAAAGTTTCTCTTAAAACTTGCGGTGCGGCGTTATAATCCGCCGAACCGTAGTGTTTACGGGCTTTATTAAGAAGTTCTTCGGAATGATTTTTAAACATAGGTAATGTAAGTACATTCTTAATAACTTTAAAACTTTTAGCACGGCATTTTTGTTTAAAACTTTTTTTAGGAATTAGTCCTGCAGAATCAAGCAAAACAATTTTAGGTGGATTTACAATACCGCTTGCCGCCATTTTTAAAGTAACCCTACCGCCGTGGGAATGACCGAACATTATAGGGTTTTCCAAATCTACCGCTTTCATAAATTTAAGTACAAAATTGCAGTAATCGTCCAAATTCCAAGCCGTTTCCATAATTTGAGAATTTCCGCAGCCGGGGAAATTTACCGCCACAACACGGCAGCGGTTTTTAAGTAAGTTTATTATCCCGCCGAAAACATCAAACGAAGAACCCCAACCGTGCAAAAGCAATACGGGTGTTCCGTTTCCGACATCGGTATATTCAATATCAAGTCCGTCAATTTTAATATTCATACAATACCTCTGATAACTGAAGACATATTTACATTTATTATACCAAATACTTCCGTAAAATAGAAGAGTTTTTTTAATATTTTATGGTATAAAAATCCGCACCTTTATAAAAAAGTGCGGATAAAAGTTTACTTTTTACTCTTTTCGTTAATTTTTTTACTGTTTTCTTTTGTAAAGCCCTCGGTACTTTCTTTCATAAACATAATTTTAACCGTCATTAAAATAAGTTTAATATCCAAAAGGAAAGAATAGTTTTGAATATACATTAAGTCAAGTTGCAGTTTATCGTAAGGGGTGGTATTGTATTTGCCGTAAAGTTGAGCGTAACCGGTAAGACCGCCCCGCATTTTAAGGCGATATAGGAATTCGGGTATTTCTTCGCTGTACTGTTCGGTATGTTCAATTCTTTCGGGACGAGGGCCTACAATACTCATATTGCCTAAAAGAATATCAATAAGTTGGGGCAGTTCGTCAAGACGGGTAGCACGCAAAAAACGGCCGACAGGGGTAATTCTCGGGTCAAATTCTTCGGCGGGGTGAGGTGCACCGTCCTTTTCCGCATCCACAATCATACTTCTGAACTTATGAATATAAAACACCTTGCCGCCCAATGTACTTCTTGCTTGGCGGAAGAAAACGGGACCGCCGTCATACGCTTTAATTAAAATTGCCGAAATTAACAAAAGCGGTGAAGTTAAAACAAGCATTACGGCAGAAACGGTAATGTCAAACAAACGTTTAATAAAGCGTTGTTCAGCAGTTAAACCGATATTGCGGTACAGCAAAAGCGGAGTATCAAACATATGAAGCGTAGATGCACCGCGCACCAAAATATCCGACACTTTTGTAGTAGCGTAGGTCTTAATATCGTTTTCAAAACAGATTTTAAGAATTTTATTTCGCTTTGCGGAATGAATGTCATATAAAATAACCGCTTGGGATTTTTTTATTAAATCTTCAAGTTTTTCAATACCTACCGAAATATTTACAATATCCCCGATTTCAAATTTTTCTTTTCTTGTTTTAAGTTTTTCAATAAAGGTGTCGGGGGAGTATTCGTCAAATATTATAAGCGTTTTTCTTGCGGGGAAAACACGGTACAAAAGCCAATTTCCGCCTACGGCAATAACTAAACATAACGCTACATCAACAACAAGTGCAAGTAATAACGGCAAAACGGATACAAATTCGTAAGCCAATAGTACAATTTGCAAATAAACAATAAAAAGGGTTGCAAGTGTTGCCAAAATTTGTGCGGTAATAAGGTTGCCGTTACGGTAAACACCGTATTTTAAACCGTCAAAAGCGTGAAGAAATAATGAAAGGACTATTACATAAACCAAATAGAAAAACCAGTTACCTTTTCTGAAATAAGGTGTTGGAATTGTTTCATTATAAAATGTTTCCCAAACAACCGCAAAAACAGCGGTTTGTGACAGAACCAACAAAACTTTAAGCATTGTGCGGAATAGTTTTTTGAATTGTTCGTTGTTTTTCAAACAATCACATCCTTTTAGAATAGTATTCCTTTTTATTTAGCGTAATATTATTGGCGGTTTATTTGTTACGGTTTTTAAATACTGCGTATTTTGAAATTGCAATGTAAGCGGGAATACCCAAAGCGTAGCATACTATCAGCTGCCCTGCACCTACTTCCAAACCGGAAATAACAAAACCGTAAAGGGTGAAACCTTCGGGCAGGAAGAAAATAGAAATTTCAAGACCGATTATCAAAGCATTTATAATAACCGGAGGAAAAAATGCCAAAAGCGGAATTTTTTTAAACTTAATATTCCTTAACATATAGGTCAAAATTGCGGCGGCAAGGGTTGCAAAAGTGCCGAAAAATATATCCAAAATATTAAAAGAGGCAAAATTGGAAATAAAACAACCTATTGCAAGTCCGGGAATAGCGGCGGGAGTGAACACCGGCAAAATGGTTAATACTTCGGATATTCTTAATTGTATCGGTCCGTATGCCAGGCCGAAAAGGTTGCTTATAAAGGTTAAAGCAACATAGCAAGCCGCAATAATTGCCGCAGTAATTATGTAATTTATTTTATCCTGTTTTTGGGACATACACCTCATCCTTTTAACGCTGTCTCTTATACACATCTGACGCTGCCGACGATACTCCTTGTGTA
>CAMFZK010000072.1 GCA_946006915.1 uncultured Clostridia bacterium | reverse complement strand
AAAAATACAGTTTAAATATTACCGCATCGGGCGGAGTATCGTCTTTAGATGATGTTATAAATTTGCGTAAATTGAACCTTTACGGTGCTATCATCGGCAAGGCGTATTACACCGGCGATATTGACTTGAAAACGGCAATAGAGGTGGCAAAGTGATTACAAAAAGAATAATTCCCTGCCTTGACGTTAAGGACGGCAGGGTGGTAAAGGGTGTAAATTTTAAAGGTATAAGCGATGTTTCGTCTCCCGTGGAACTTGCCGAATATTATTCAAATAACGGTGCGGACGAATTGGTTTTTTATGACATTACCGCATCTTTTGAAGGCAGAAAACTCTTTACCGAAATATTAACCGAAGCGGCATCAAAAATATTTATTCCTTTAACGGTAGGCGGAGGAATAAACACGGTTGAGGATTTTGACCGTGTGCTTAAATGCGGTGCTGACAAGGTAAGCGTTAATTCGGGTGCAATTAAAAATCCAAAACTTATAAGCGAGGCGGCAAAACGGTACGGCAATCAATGTGTTGTTATTTCTGCCGATGTTAAAAGGGTGGACGGCGTTTTTAGGGTGTTTTCAAAAGGCGGCAGGGAAAACACCGGTATGGAGGCGGTAGAGTGGATAAAACGCTGTGTCGGCGAAGGTGCAGGCGAAGTGGTCTTAAATTCCATTGATACCGACGGCGTAAAAAAGGGCTTTGATACCGAAATGTTATCGGCGGTGTTAGATGCCGTGAATGTACCTGTAATTGCATCGGGCGGTGCGGGCGGTATTAGTGATTTTGTTGATTTATTTAAAAAACTGCCCACGGTTGATGCAGGTCTTGCGGCATCGGTTTTTCATTTCGGCGAAGTAAAAATACCCGAACTTAAAAGAGAACTAGATAATAACGGAATAAATGTGAGGTTAAAATAATGCTTAATATAGATGAATTAAAATTTGACGAAAAGGGACTTATTCCCGCAGTTGTGGTAGATTCAATCACCAAAAAAGTGCTTACTGTGGCTTATATGAACAAGGAATCGCTTAAAATTTCTATGGAAAAGGGACTTACCTGTTTTTACAGCCGTTCAAGAGAAGAATTGTGGCTTAAAGGTGAAACCAGCGGTAACTACCAACACATAGTAAGCATTACGGCTGACTGTGATAACGACGCACTTGTGGTAACGGTTGAAAAGGACGGTCCTGCTTGCCACACGGGAAGCGACAGTTGCTTTACAAAAGAGGTTTACAAAAGCGAAGATTTACACGAATTTAGTTTAGAGGGATTATATCAGTTGCTTTTGGGCAGAAAAAAAGACAAACCGGAGGGTTCGTACACAACCTATTTGTTTGAAAAGGGTATAGATAAAATTCTTAAAAAGGTCGGCGAAGAATGTACCGAAGTAATAATTGCCGGTAAAGCCGATGATAAAAAGGAAACAATATACGAATTAGCCGATTTGGCATACCACGCAATGGTGCTTATGGTTGAAATGGGAATTTCGGTAGAGGACGTACACAGGGAATTGGCATCACGCCATATTATTGACCACAAAGTAAAACAGGAGAAGATGACAAAATGAGTTTGTCAAATTTTCATACTCATACTTCTTTTTGTGACGGTAAAGACAATATTAGGGATATTGTAGAAAAAGCAATAGAACTCGGGTGTGATAAAATCGGTTTTTCGGGACACAGTTACACCGAAACGGGTGACAACGAGCCGTACTGTATGACAATAGACGGAACAGAAGAATATAAAGCCGAAATTAGGAAGTTGAAAACTGAGTACCAAGGTAAAATTGATATCTATTTAGGAATAGAAAGAGATTATTTTGCAAAAGATACTTCAAAAGATTACGATTATTCAATCGGCTCGGTTCATTATGTTTTTAAAGACGGGGTTTATATTCCTGTTGACGAATCTAAGGAGATACAAATAAAAGCCGTAAAAAACCACTATAACGGTGATTTTTACGGCTTTATTGAAGATTATTATAAACTTGTGGGCGATATTTATAACAAAACAAAATGCGATATTGTGGGACATTTTGATTTAATTACAAAGTTTAACGAGAATAACGATTTGTTTCACACAAAGAACGAACGTTATATAACCGCAAGTGAAAATGCAGTAAAAAAACTGTTAAATAAGGGCTTGTATTTTGAAATTAACTACGGCGCTGTTGTAAAAAATTACAGAACAACCCCTTATCCCGAACAAAGAGTTTTGGATTTGCTAACCAAAAATAACGAAAATTTAATCTATTCCTCCGACTGCCATAACAAAGATTATTTGTTATTCGGTATCGAAAAAGAAAACTGCTTTGTTCCGAAAAATCATTTGGTTAACAAATCAATAAGTGTGGAGTAAATTTTAGTCGGGTCGGACAAAAATTTATCCTTAATAAAAAGCGCTTGGTCTTGGTCGCAAGCAAGCAATTTAACGCTCATAAAGGGTGTTTCACCGTCAATAGCCGAGCAGGTGATAAAGGTTTTGTCACCCTCGCGTGAAATTTTAATATCTGTTTCCTTTGCGTTTTTAAAACGTGCAAGCATTGTAGTTGCGGCAATGTATGCACGTTTTTTTGTTGTCATAGAAAGGGAAGTTTTAAGAGTATCGGCTACTTCTTTACCTTTTGAGGTGGTAATATAGGTATCTTCCTTTGGGTCAACCGGTTCTAACTGACCGTTTTCGCAAAGAAAAGCAATCGAATCGTTCACTTCAAAACAGTTTGCAATACCTTCGTAATGAAGTGTATCGGCAAGCAGTTTGCCCGGTACGGGTTCACCGATTGTTGAAAGGATATAGCATATTAAAATGCGAATATCGGCAGTTGAAAACAGTCCGCCGTATTCGGAAACACCGGCAGAAACAGCATCTTTTTCCAAAGTAAATGCTCCTTTATTTTATAAATGCGTCATGAACGGCGGCAACAGCGGCATCGCCGTACTTTTCGTCAATTAAAACCGAAATTTTAATTTCGCTTGTAGAAATCATATGAATGTTAATACCGGCATCGTAAAGGGCTTCAAACATTGTAGAAGCAACACCGGGGTGGCTTTCCATACCGGCACCAACAATAGATACCTTGCAAACGCTTTCGTCAAGGGTAACTTTGTTAAATTTAAGACTGTCACTAAGGGTTTTAATAGCGGATACGGCAGTTTCGGCGTCATCCTGCGGAACGGTAAAGGTAATATCCTTTGTGCCGTCACGTCCTACCGACTGAAGAATAATATCAACATTAACCTTTTCCTGTGCTAATTTGTTGAAGATTTTGAAAGCGATACCGGGGGTATCCTGCAAGCCGACGATTGAAATGCTTGCTACGTTATTATCCTTTGCTGCGCCTCTTATTAAAGTTTTTTCCATTTTTACAGTCTCCTTTACGATAGTACCGGGTTTTCTTTCAAGACTTGAAAGAACCTCAAGTTCAACATTATATTTCTTTGCCATTTCAACCGAACGGTTGTTAAGAACCTGTGCACCCAAAGTTGCAAGTTCTAACATTTCGTCGTAACTGATTTGGTCTAACTTTCTTGCGTTTTTAACTTTTCTTGGGTCGGCGGTGTAAACACCGTCAACATCGGTATAAATTTGGCACAAATCAGCTTTCATAGAAGCAGCAATTGCAACTGCGCTTGTGTCCGAGCCGCCGCGGCCTAAGGTGGTTATATCGTCATATTTGTTTATACCTTGGAAACCTGCAACAATTACAATGTTTTTCTTGGAAATTTCGGTTTTAAGGCGTTCGGTATTTATTTTTTTGATACGGGCAATAGTGTGGTGAGAGTCGGTATTAAAGCCCGCCTGCCAACCGAGGAGTGAAGTAACGGGACAACCGAGTTTTTCAATAGCCATTGCAAGAAGTGAAATTGAAATTTGCTCCCCTGCGGATAAAAGCATATCCATTTCACGCTTTGAAGCGCCGGCGGGGTTAATTTCTTTTGCTTTTGCAATAAGGTCATCGGTCGTGTCGCCCTGTGCGGAAACAACTACTACAACATCGTTGCCTTTTTTATAATCTTCAATAATAATGTTTGCAACGTTGAAGATTCTTTCGGCGTTAGCAACCGATGAACCGCCGAATTTTTTTACAATAAGTGACATATATTTACCTCCGAATTAAGCAAGTGTTTTAAGGGTTTTTATAGATTTAATATCAGTAAACTGTGAAAGTTTATTCTTTATTACGGATTCATAATCGGGTTCGGTTATGAAGGCAATTTCTTTTGTAAATTCGTTTTTGATTACCTGTTTACAGTCGGGGAACAGGTTTTGAAATTGATTGAGAACCGAAGCAAAATTTTCCGCTTTTAAGAGTATATAAAGTTTGCCGTAATTATCGTAAGCGGTATCAACAAAAGTTTCGTCCCCGTCTTCCCAATAAAGGTATTTACGGGCGGGAATATGTTTAATACAGTCCATAATATCCGCAACAACGGCACTTGCGGTGGCTTCTTTGCCGGCACCTTTGCCGTAAAAAGCGACTTCGCCGGTTTGGTCACCGTTTATCATAATACAGTTAAACACGCCGTTTACACCCGATAAAATAGAGTCCCTTGAAACCAAAGTAGGGCTGACATCGGCAGTAATTTTTCCGTTATTTAACTTTTTGGCGTGACCGATTAGTTTAATAACATAACCGAAACTGTCCGCATAGGTGACATCGTCAAGTGAAATTTGGGAAATACCCTTGGTTTTTACCTGTTCGGGATATACGTGTTTACCGAAAGCCAAGGCAGAGAGAATACAAATTTTTCGGCAGGCATCGTGACCCTCAATATCGGCTGCGGGATTTTTTTCGGCAAAACCCAAATCCTGTGCTAATTTTAAAGCGGTGTCAAAATCCATATTGTCCACTATCATTTTATTTAAAATAAAGTTTGTGGTTCCGTTAAGAATACCCCAAATTTCATCAATTTGGTTGGCACTTAAACACTGAACCATAGGACGAAGTACCGGAATACCGCCGCCAACACTTGCTTCAAAAAGGAAGTTTACGTTATTATCACTTGCTATTTTAATAAGTTCCGCACCCTTTGCGGCTACAAGTTCCTTGTTGGAAGTAACAACGCTTTTGCCTGCGGTCAAGCATTTTTTAACAAAGTCATAAGCGGGGTTAATACCGCCCATAACTTCGGCAACAACCTTTACACTGTCATCGTTAAGAATAACGTTAAAATCTTTTACGAATTTTTCCGAATAAGCAAGGTCTTCAAAACTGCGTAAGTCAAGAATGTATTTTACATTAACTTCTTCTTTTACTCTTTTTGAAATTCTGTCCTTATGGTTTATAAGAATTTCAGCCACGCCCGAACCGACAACACCGTGACCCATAATAGCAACGTCTATCATTTTTTCCTCCGCTCGAATAAAACTGATACAAAATTTTATACTATTAAATAACAGTAGTATTT
>CAMFZK010000071.1 GCA_946006915.1 uncultured Clostridia bacterium | reverse complement strand
AAATTGTGGGAACGGGTTACAATATGCGGGAAACAAAACAAAACGCATTGTCCCATGCAGAGATTGAGGCAATAAACAACGCCTGCAAAAAGCTTGGCACTTGGCGGCTTGACGGTTGCGAAATGTATGTAACTCTTGAACCCTGCCCAATGTGTACGGGTGCTATTATTAACGCAAGAATTAAAACCGTAATTTTCGGAGCGTTCGATTCTAAAATGGGATGTATGGACAGTGTTATAAATCTTTGCGATTATCCTTTTAACCACAAACCGGAAATTTATGCCGGAATTTGCGAAGACCAATGTAAAGAAATTTTGCAAAAATTCTTCCAAAATTTACGCTAAAAAACGCTCTCTGTAATCAAATAGAAATAACCTTTAATGATGGGGAGTACTACAAAGCACAAAACAATCGCCTAAAATACAAAATAGGGTATTTTTACCCTTTAAAACGGCTATTTATAGTGGTTTTAAGGTCATTTAAGCCGATAATTTTAAGCCAAAACAGTAATAAAAAGTAAAAAAGACACGAAAAACCGCAAAAAAGTGTTATGTAAACCAAATTTGTATTTATAGGCAAAAAGGCAAGCAAAAAATTTACCGTAAGGGTTGAAATAATCGCCGAAGATACCGGAAAGAAAATTGCGGTTAAAAATTTTAAATTTACTCCGCTGACTTTAATAAGCCGTGCCACATTTAAAAAGCAGGTTAAAAAATTTGAAAAATACATAATTATTATAAACCCCCAAAGCCCCATTCGTTTTAGCATTATTAAAATTAGAATTATGCGTATAACCGAATCGGTTACGGCGGTGCGGAAAGTGAAAAACTGTTGGTCAAGCCCTTTTAAAATTCCGTCTGAAATACTGTCAAGATACATCAGCGGAACAATGGGCGACAACGCTTTAAGCAAAAATCCCACCGATTTGTCACCGTAAATTAACAGTCCTATTCTTTCTCCGCAAAAAAAGAAGACCGCACCGAACAGAAAACCGATAAGCGAGGTTAATTTTAAAATTTTTTCGGTACAACTTCTAACAATTCCCTTTTGTTTGCGTGCCACCGCCTCTGATATTTCGGGAATTAGTAAAGTTGATACGGAATTTAGTATAGCAGACGGGAAAAAGAGGATAGGCAATGCCATTCCCTTTATCATACCGAACTGTGACAGGGCGTTTTCTTTTGAATTTTTAAATTTTGCAAGATTTTTCGGTACTAAAACATTCTCTGCGGTGCGTAAAAGTGTGTTTAAATACCTGCCCGATGTAATGGGAACGGCAATATGAAGTATTTGTCTTAAAACGGGACGGGGCGATTTTTCCCCGTCGTCCGATTTTATTTTCTTAACATCAAAAAGGTACTGTATCAGGAGTAAAGCCATAGATATTATCTCGGCACAGGCATCTCCCAACATAACCGCAAAGCAACTGCCCGAAATAGTGTGCGAAAAACTGTTTAAAAACAAAAGAATAAGCGCAATTCTGAAAATTTGCTCGGCAATTTGGCAAACCGCATTTGGCGTTACCTTTCTGCGTGCAATAAAATACCCCCTAAAGCAAGCGGTAATACCTATAAAGGGAAGAGAAAGGGGTAAAATTTTTATAGAATTTACAGCCCTTATATCCCCCAAAAACCGTTTCGCAATAAATTCTGCGCCGAAGTAAATAATTCCAGCCGAAAAAAGCGCAATTAAAAGGGTTAGTTCTACCGCCCTTTTTAAAATTTTAAGGGTGCTTTTTTTAGTTCCGACCGCCAATTCTTCGGCAACAAGGCGTGTAACGGCGGTGGAAATACCGCTTGTAGCAAAGGTTGAAGCCAAAACATAAACCGAAAAAACAAGTTGGTAAAGACCTATACCCTCGCTCCCTATTTTTTTGGCAAGCCATACTTTGAAAATTATGCCCGCAAACCGCAAAATGAGGGACGAACCCGTAAGAATTGCGGCATTTTTAATAAAAACCGTTTTTTTCAATATATCAAATCCTTTAAGCCGTATATTTAATTGTATGTTTAAAATACTGTTGCAAGAACGCACAAAAAAATATATAATATATTTAATAAAACATAAAGGAAAGTGAAATAATGGGCTCACCTTTAGCAGATAGATTACGTCCTACTTCGGTAGAGGAGGTTGCAGGGCAAAAACACCTTTTGTCACAAGGTAAGGTTTTAAGAAAGATAATAGATTCCGGCAATATTCCTAACCTTATTTTCTACGGTCCTTCGGGCGTGGGCAAAACCACCGTGGCAAACATTATTGCCAAAAACTGCGGTAAAAAACTTTGTTACCTTAACGCTACCACCTGTTCCACGGCGGATATTAAGGAAGTTGTAAACACAATAGGCACTATTGAGGCGATGGGCGGAATTTTACTTTATTTGGACGAAATTCAGTATTTCAACAAAAAACAACAACAAATTTTGTTATCATATATAGAGAACGGGGACATTACACTTATTGCATCTACCACCGAAAACCCCTATTTTTACGTTTATAATGCAATTTTGAGCCGTTCCACCGTTTTTGAATTTAAAACCCTTTCGAGTGAGGATATTGTATGGGTTTTAGATAGGGGAATTAAAATTTTAAGCGGGGAAAAGGGTAAAGAAATTATAATTTCCCGTGATTCGGTTAAAAAAATCGCTACCGCCGCCGCAGGGGACGTCCGTAGGGCACTGAATATGCTGGAACTTTGCATAGTTACTGCCGAAAACGGAGAGGAAATTACCGTAAAGGACGAAACTTTAGAAGAAATTTTAGCATCAAATTCGGTAAGATATGACCGTGAGGGTGACGAGCATTACGATATAATTTCGGCTTACCAAAAATCAATGCGCGGTTCAGACCCTGACGCCGCAATTTACTATTTAGGTCGGCTTTTGGCGGCGGGTGATTTGCCAAGTGCCTGCCGTCGGCTTTTGGTGTGTGCTAATGAAGATGTAGGCCTTGCGTATCCGCAAATTATTCCCATAGTTAAAGCGGCGGTAGATACGGCAATGATGGTGGGTTTGCCCGAAGCACGACTGCCCCTTGCAAACGCCGTAATTTTGGTGGCTACTTCGCCTAAATCGGTATCCGCGCACGACGCTATAAACGCCGCTATGGCAGATATTGAAAGGGGAATCGGCGGGGACATTCCACGCCATCTGCAGAACAAGCATTTTGACGGGGAAGATGCCGAAATTAAAGGTCAGCACTATAAATATCCTCATTCATATCCACGGCATTATGTAAACCAACAGTACCTTCCCGATAATATAAAGCATAAAAAATACTACACCTTTTCGGACAATAAGACCGAACAAAAATGCAAAGAGTATTGGGATATAATCAAGGGTGAAAACAAGGGGTGATTTTTTGAAAAAAACCGCAATTCCTAAAAAAACGTTGTATCTTTGGCAATTCCGTGTATTTCTAATCGGCGGTTTGCTGTGCTTGTTGTGTTTGGATTATCGGAAAAATCTACAGTTTTTAAATATTGTTGCAATTGCTTTAGCGGTTTTAGCCCTGTTTATTATTATTTGGTATCTGCCGAAATTTTTTAACGGGTATGAAATTGTCTTTAAGGGTGATGCCGTTATAATAAACTACGGTGTATTTATTAAATTCACCCACATTATGCCCTATTCACGTTTAATTTACGCCCAAAGTTTTGCCACACCTTTGGCAAGGGTTTTAAAAATAACCGCAGTAACCCTTAAAGCGGCACGGGGTTGGGTAGTATTGCCCGAACTGCAGAACAATGATGCTTTTAATATAATAAACTCTCTTTCGGGGGAGAAATACAATGCTTAAAAAGTTTAAAGCCCATCCTTTAATGATTATTACTTTCTTAAAGCCGTTTTTAATTGTTTTGCTTTTTCCCATTGTAAACGGCGTAATACAGTACATTAAATACCAAACTTATGACAGTATTTTAGGTGCAGAACTTTTCCTTTTCGGGATTATTACGGCTATTGCTTTTTTCAGGTGGTACAGTTTTTCACTTATATGCGATACCGTAAACAAAACCGTAACGGTAAAAAAAGGGCTTATTTTTAAAAGAATTGCCACAATTTCGGTTTCCAAAATATCTTCGGTTCAAGCCGAAAGAACCCCCATTGACGATATTTTCCGTTCGGTAACATACAGAATTAACACCGAAGCGGGAATAACCAGCCGTCCCGATTTTGAATTTAAGTTAAGCATTAAAAACAGTAAAACCGTTTCCGACCTGTTGTACGGCAAACACGAAACAAAAACGGTTAAGTTTTCGGCAATCCGAATTGCAATTCTTGCGGCTACAACCTCTTCGGCGTTTACCGGTATAATTATCGGCGTACCATTATTAAACAGTGCAGGTAAACTTTTGGGACTGGCAATAAGCGATATGTTGTTTGACGAAATCAACAACGTTTCTTCCAAAATTCAAACCTATTTCCCGCCTGTTGTTAACACAATAAGTTTAATAATACTTATTGCCTATTTTTTTTCGTTTGTTTATTCCTTTTTAAAGTTTGTAAGGTTTAAACTTTTCTTGCAGGACGAAAAGTTAGAAATTCATACCGGCTTTTTTGTCCGTCTTCGCACCGCTTTTACAAAATCCGCAATAAACGATATTAAGGTAGAGCAAACCCCTTTAATGCTATTGCTAAAACGCTTTGCAATGAAGGTAAGCGTGGGCGGTTACGGCAGTAACGGCAAGGGCGAGGGTGAACTGATTATACCGCTTGGGGATGACAGTGAAATAAAACGCCAACTTGAAGATTATTTTCCCTTTTTAACCAACAAAAAGGACGGCATAAAAGCCACGCAAACCCGTGTAACCGAAAGCCGTTTTTTGTTTTGGCCTGCAATTTATCTTTTGGTAACTGTGGCTGCGGCAATAATTTTGTCGTTACTGTTCAGCGAATTTACACGGTTTATTTTCTTTTTAACCATAATTGCCCTTGCGTTTATCTTTTACCGTGCTTATCTTGCGGTATTTGAATTTAAAAAAGGCACGGTAAGTTTAGGGGATAATATCTTTTGCCGAAGCAATAAATTTTTAAGAACTTGCGAAATATACTGCCCGAAGGAAAGAATAGGCGAAATTAAACTTGTAAGATTTCCGCCCGACTATCTTTTTTATAATACCTGCCGAGTCCGAATATCGGTTAGAAGTGAACGGGCAGACAGTATTAGGGTTCGGCTTTTAGATTACGAAAAGGTAAAAGAAGAAATAAATAAATGTTTTAACATTGAATAAAAGGTCCATAAGTACACATAATAGTTTCACGTGAAACATTGAGGTGTGCTTATGGATTTATTTTTAGATTGTTTAAAAGCGTTTTTGGTGGGTGGTGCAATATGTGCGGCGGTGCAGTTACTGATTGACCTTACAAAACTAACCCCCGCAAGGATTTTGGTTTTTCTTGTGGTTTCGGGCGTAGTGCTCACCGCAATAGGGGTTTATGCTCCGCTTGTGGAGTTTGCGGGTGCGGGTGCTACCGTCCCGTTAACCGGCTTCGGTTACTCGCTTGC
>CAMFZK010000070.1 GCA_946006915.1 uncultured Clostridia bacterium | reverse complement strand
TCGGCAGCGTCAGATGTGTATAAGAGACAGATAATGTTTTATGGAGGTTGTTAATATGGCAAGTGTTGATTTTAAGCATACCCCATACGGCGATTTGGCGTTAATCAGTATGCGTGGATGTGAGGATATTTCCTCAAAGGTGGACTATTATTTAAAACAGTGGCGCGGTGTTTCGGAAGAGGATACTTTTGTTGTTACACCTGACTGTCCCCGTTTCGGTACAGGTGAAGCAAAAGCGGTTTTAAAGCATACCGCCCGCGGATTGGACGCTTATATTATTTGTGACTGTTTTAATTACAGCGTTGAATATAAAATGTACGGCAGAACCGTTCCTATGAGCCCGGATGACCATTTTCAGGATTTAAAACGTGTTATTGCGGCTTTAGGCGGTAAAGCAAGAAGAATTACCGTTATTATGCCAATGCTTTATGAGGGAAGACAACACAGAAGAACCGCACGTGAATCTATGGACTGTGCAATGGCTTTGCAGGAATTGGTTGCAATGGGCGTTAAGAATATTATTACGTTTGACGCACATGACCCACGTGTAAACAATGCTATCCCGCTTGACGGTTTTGACAATGTTCAAGCCGCATATCAAATGATAAAAGCCCTTTTAAAAACCGTTCCGGATATTAAACTTGACCGTGAACATACCATGATAGTATCTCCCGATGAGGGCGGTATGAGCCGTTGTATTTACTATTCTTCGGTTTTAGGACTTGAACTCGGTATGTTTTATAAACGCCGTAACTATTCGGTAATTGTTAACGGACGCAACCCCATTGAAGCACACGAATTTTTAGGTAATGACATTACCGGCAAGGATTTAATTCTTGTTGACGATATGATTTCTTCGGGCGAATCTATGTTGGATATTGCCGCTAAACTTAAAGAAAAGGGTGCCGGAAGAATTTTTGTTTTCTCTACTTTCGGTTTGTTCGTTGAAGGACTCCAAAAGTTTGACGAATACTACGAAAACGGCCTTATTGACAAAGTATTTACAACCAACCTTATTTATCAAACTCCCGAACTTTTATCACGTGAATGGTATTGCAGTGTTAATATGTCAAAATATATTGCACTTTTGGTTGATACCCTTAACTGTGATAATTCAATCAGCAGTCTTTTAGACCCGGCTGACAGAATTAAAAATGTTGTTGAAAAATACAATCAAAATAAATAATTATGAATAGTTTTGAATTGGGTTTGCTTGACAAGATAGGTGAAATTTTTTCTTGCAAGTTTTTGGATACAGTACTGCCGATTATTACAAAACTCGGTGACGGCGGAATTTTTTGGATTGCACTTTCGATAATTTTATTGTGCTTTAAAAGAACCCGCAAAATAGGTATCACTATGGGACTCAGTCTTTTAATCGGCTATATTATCGGCAATGTTTTCTTAAAAAATATTGTAGCACGCACAAGACCGTATGACGTTAATTCGGAAGTTGCGGTTTTAATTCCCAAACTAAAAAGTTTTTCTTTCCCGTCCGGTCATACCCTCGCTTCGTTTGAGGGGGCAACTTCCATTTTTCTGCACACTAAAAAGTACGGAATACCTGCCATAATTTTGGCGGTTGTTATTGCTTTTTCACGGCTTTATTTGTATGTTCATTACCCGACGGACGTTTTGGCGGGAATGGTTTTAGGTATTGCCGTTTCGTTGCTTGCAAAATTTATTGTGGACAAAATCTACATAAAACGAAATAAAACAGTTTAATTAGTTTAAAGGGAGGCGATAAACCTCCCTTTAAATTTTGTCTTTTGTTTGCAGTTTGGCAATTTCTTTGCGTTTTGCACGTCTTACACGGTTAATATGCCTTTCAAAATCTCCGCTTGTTATAAGTTCGGCAAGCACATACTGAATGTAGGTAGGTACTGTGCAGGAATAAAAGCCAAGCGTTGTTTTAAATTTTTCGGTTAAAGACTTCGGCAGTACCATATATCCCACACGCAAAGACGGGGAAATGGTTTTAGAAAAGGTGTTCATATAAATTATATTATCCTGCCCCGATTGGGAAAAAAGTGTTTCCTCAAACTTTTTGGAAACCGAAAATTCTGATTCAAAATCGTCTTCAATAATAAATCTGTTAAAGTTTTTTGCCCATCTTAAATATTCGTGCCGTTTGGAAATATCGGCACTGACTCCGCTTGGGTAACTGCGGTAAGGGGAGATGTGCAAAACATCTGCGTTACAGGATTTTAAGGCATTAGAGTCTATTCCGTCATTTAAAAGGGGAAGTTTTTGCAGTTTAACCCCCGAAACCCTGTAAACCTGTTCAATCTTTTTGTAGGACGGGGATTCAATGGCAAAAATTTTGTCTCTCCCTAAAAGCGCCACTATAAGATTATAAAGGTATTCAGAACCCGAACCGATTACTATTTGTTGAGTATCGGCGGTAATACCCCTGTTACGTGCAAGATATTCCTTAATTGCGGTACGAAGTTCGTAAGTTCCGCAGTTTTCGGAACGGTCTAAGACCGACTCTTTCATATTGCTTATAACGGTACGCATTGTTTTGGCTAAAACCGAAAAGGGAAACTCTACCGAAGTTTGAGGGGTTGGAACAGACGGGAATATATGTTTTGAAAATTTTTGCGAAGAAACAAACCCGTCCGCAGTGCGAAATATTACAAAATATCCGCTTCGTTCCCGTGATTCTATATACCCTTCGTCACAAAGCAATGCGTAAGCGTGTTCAACGGTTACTGTGCTGATTCCCAGTTCCTCTGCCATTATCCGTTTGGAGGGCAGTTTGGTGTTGTAGGGGTATATTTCTCTTATAATATCCTCACGCACCTGTTTATAAAGCTGTATGTATGCCGAGGTATGGTCGGCTTTTTTTATTTCGTATTTCATCTGGTTATATAAAATTCTCCTTTTTTGACTATTTTAATATCACCAAAATAATTATATAATGCTTTCAAACAAAAATCAAGTAAAAGGGGTTTAATTATGAAAAAACAAAGCATTAAACTTATGTGTGTTGCGGGTGTTTTTACCGCATTGGTGTTTGTCTTCACCGCATACTTGCACATTCCGAGTTATACGGGATACGTACATATAGGTGACGGACTAATCTATCTTGCCGCTTGTTTACTTCCTACACCTTATGCCGTGTTTGTAGGTGCGGGCGGAGCATTCCTTGCCGACTGTCTTACCGGTTATGCAATATGGGCGCCTGGTTCGGTAATTATTAAAACTGCGGTTGCTTTACTCTTTTCAAGTAAGGGTAAAAAAATTATAAATAAACGCAATTCACTTATGCTTATTCCTGCTTGTGCTATTACGGTAGGGGGATATTACCTTTACGAGTCAATAATCACCGCAAATTTCATAGCACCTGTGCAAGGAATATTGGGAAACATTACCCAATCGGTATTAAGCGCCGTTCTTTTTGTAGCGGTTGGATTTGCATTCGATAAACTTGAAGTAAAACAAAAACTTATATAATAAAAAAGCCAATGCATTAGTTTTTGTATTGACTTTATACAGTAGATAAATTGCGTTTTCCTCCCTTTCACGAGGGAGGATTTAATTTTATATACTGTAGGAAAGTTGATAATAAAAATGGACTGTTCAAAGAGTGAAGATAATGGTAAAACTATTTTAGGATAGTGAACAGTATGGAAAAAAAGGCGAATTATACAAAAACGAGTTTTTAGCGCATTATTCTCTTTTGCAATCTTTTCCTTTTGAATTCTGTCAGCTTCGGCATCTTCGTATTCTTTGATTTTGTCTTGAAGCGCTTTCACATCAACCTTTTTGGCATCATCAAGTTGTGACTTTAAGCCGGTTATAGTGTCATTGGCAGTAGATAACTGGGTGGTGATATTGTCGATTTTCAAATTGTGTTCGTTAATCGCAACATAATTTTCGCTCAATGCACGTCTTAAGTCCTTGTGTCTGTCTTCAGGTACCGTGATGTCGAATCCTTTTAAGATTTCAAAAATGTCTTTCATTTTGTTCACTCCTAAAATGTTTTTTGTATGGATTTTCGCCATAATGGAATTTACAAGCATATTGTATAACAAAAGGGAGTTAGATTTCTAACCCCCCAAATTAAAAAATTTAAAAATTTTTTGAGCATAAAAAAACCGCCCCTTTTGGGAGCGGTAAAATTGTATTAAGGTATAAATTCCGTTATGCCTTTAGCGGCTTTGTACATCTTTTGCATTATTGAATTTTCTTGTAAATATTCAAGACCTTTAAGAGTTATTCGCATTTCGTTGGTTTCAATGTTTGTTTCGCCGGTTATATCTTTTATTATGCTTGCGCCTTTGATATATCCCACATCTAACATCATTTCAATGTATCGTGCATAGCGTTCTTGACTTACACCTAACTTTTCGGCACTAATAAGCGACATATCAAATTCGGGTAAGTCCATAGCTTTTTCAAGTGTTGAGAGTATTTTATATACTGCTTTGAAGTTGTCCATAATGGTTATTCCTCATATACGGTATCGACATTTTCCCAATCAACGAGTTTTGCCGATTTCTTTTTTTCAATCTCAATAGATTTCTCTATATCTTCCAATGTCCTATTTGTTGTAATCGGTATTTCACTCACTTGATTTCACTCCATTCTATGCCATAATCTCTTTTAAAATCGTTTAATGTTTGTATTATTGCCGCTTCTTTAGTATATCTTCTTTTTTCATATTTGTCAACCGTATCATCAAAAAGTTTACGTGTAAATACTTTTGCGTTTTGTACCGAATACTTATAGATTTTTCCATCGTGGCAACAAACAATACCAAATTTATATCGATGAAAGCCCGCACTTGCCAAGTCGGAACCTGTAGGTGCGAAATTTGTGCCGTGATTATGTATTGTTATTAAAGAATTTTTAGGATAAGTAAAAATCTTTTTATTAAGGGCATTCGTATACTTTGTCTCATTATCGATTTTACTTGACGTACCACCTACGAAATTTCCATTTTCGTCGATTATTGATAAATCTTCCGTAAATTTTCCGTTTTGGTGTATAAGAGCCGCTTTACTTCTTTCATAAATTGCTTTATTGACAATGGGATTATCAGTGATAGATGAAAACTTGTTTTTGTATTCTTGTGATTGGATATAATCTAAATTTACATTTGGTGAACCAACACCATCGGTATAGCTATTTTCTATAGATTTTGTTGATATCCGCCTATACCCCTCAACAGTTGCACGTTTACGGTCATAGTAAAGATTATTTTCTTCGGAAAACTTGCGGTAAGCGGCTTGGTGTTCATTGATTTTACGCTGTATGCGCTTTGCTTCAAGTTCATCACCTGCGGCAGAGGCAATCAAACGCTCATTTTTAAGTTTACGCAATTTGTTTTCCATTTTGCGTTGTTCTTGGGTTAAATCATATTTTTCCTTGCTGTTTTTTTCAAATTCTTTCAACTCTTCTTCGGTATGTACGGGTTTGGAAATTCCCAAAATAATGGTAAAACGAATATGTTTGCAATTCCATTCAGCGATTCGGCGGGGCATAGCGGGAAAGTTGTTACCGTTTACATCGGAAAACGACATTTGATTTTGCAT
>CAMFZK010000069.1 GCA_946006915.1 uncultured Clostridia bacterium | reverse complement strand
AGACGGCGAAGTTATTATTGTAGACGAATTTACAGGCCGACTTATGTTCGGACGGAGATATAACGAGGGTTTGCACCAAGCAATTGAGGCAAAAGAGGGTGTAAAGGTTGCAAAAGAGTCTAAAACCCTTGCTACCATTACTTTCCAGAACTTCTTCCGCCTTTACAACAAACTTTCGGGTATGACAGGTACTGCAATGACCGAAGAAGCCGAATTTCAGCAAATTTACAAGTTGGACGTTATTGAAATTCCCACCAACAAACCGATTGCCCGTATAGACCAAAACGATGTGGTTTTCAAAACCGAAAAAGCCAAGTTTGAGGCGGTGATAGAAAAAATTGCCGAGGCGAATAAAAAAGGTCAACCCGTGCTTGTGGGTACGGTTACTATTGAAAAGTCGGAACTTTTGTCGGCAATGCTTAAAAGAAAAGGCATTAAGCACAACGTACTTAACGCAAAGCACCACGAAAAAGAGGCGGAGATTATCGCCCAGGCAGGTAAATTAGGTGCAGTTACCATTGCCACCAATATGGCGGGACGCGGTACTGATATTATGCTTGGCGGCAATGCCGAATACCTTGCAAAATCGGCTTTACGGCATGACGGACTCGGTGAAGAAATGATTGTAGAGGCAACCGGTTTCGCCGAAACCGAGGACCCCGAAATTTTAGCGGCAAGGGACAAATACACCGAATATTACAACAAATTCAAAGCAGAAATTGCCCCCGAAGCAGAAAAAGTACGAAACGCAGGCGGTCTTTGCATTATCGGTACCGAACGCCACGATTCAAGACGAATTGACAACCAGTTAAGAGGCCGTGCGGGACGTCAGGGCGACCCCGGTAACACCCAGTTCTTTGTATCTTTGGAAGATGACCTTATGCGTCTTTTCGGCGGGGAACGTATTTCAACCTTGATGGACACTATGAGGGTGGACGAAAATGTTCCGCTTGAAAGCAGTATGCTTTCCAAAACCATTGAAAGCGCCCAAAAGAAGAAAGAGGGTATGAACTTCTCTATCCGTAAAAACACCTTGCAGTATGACGATGTTATGAACAAACAGCGTGAACTTATTTACACCCAGCGTAACAAGGTGCTTGACGGTGAAGACCTTAAAGAAACAGTTATTAGGATGATTGACGAAACGGTGGACGCTTACTGTTCTATCTTCTTAAATGACGATGCGGTTCACGATAATTGGGATTTGAAGGGACTTCGTGACTATTTCTTGGGTTGGATAACCACGCCCGAAGATTTACGGTTTAATTCTGTCGAACTCGGCAACACTTCAAAGCAAGAGGTTGCACAGTCGCTTAAAGACAGGGCGCACGAGATTTACGAGGCACGTGAAGCCGAATTCGGACACGATATGATGCGTGAAATTGAGCGTGTTATGTTGCTTCGCTGTGTTGACACTAACTGGATGGACCATATTGACGCTATGGACCAATTGCGCCAGGGTATAGGTCTTCGTGCTTACGGTCAGCACGACCCTGTTGTTGAGTACCGTAATGACAGTTACGATATGTTTGAGGCAATGACCAACGCAATCCGTGAACAAACCGCAAAACTTGTTTTGTCGGTAAGGGTTCGCAAAAACGAAGAAGTCAAGCGTGAAAAGGTTGCCAACGAAACAAGCGAAGGCAAACCTCAAACGGTAAAAGGCAAGGGTGTTGTAGGCAAAAACGCACTTTGCCCTTGCGGCAGCGGTAAAAAATATAAACGCTGCTGCGGAAAAGATATGGACTAAAACAAAAAGGCACATTGCATAAAACCGCCTCCCTTGTGTGTAAAGGGAGGCGGTTGATACATTATACCGTACCTTATAATCTTTCGCAAACGCATATAACCAACAACTTTGTTATTAAATCATTGTTCTGCTTTTATCTTTTCAACAATGCTATTATAAGCTTTCTCTTTAATCTTAAAAATCCCGTGATACGGTTGTTCTAAATAAAACTTATATTCTTTTTCATATAAATAAACAGTATTTGAACTTATACCTTTGGATGTTTCAAATGTGATTTTTATATAACTTTCAGTTTGCGGGGTATCATTTAAACTTTGCAAATTGCTTATTTCCGCGTTCGAGAGTTCGGACAAAATAAGTTTTATTTGTTCTTTATCCTCAACCGTTTTACACTCATCACCAACAACAAAGTACATATATTCTATTTCCTGCACATCAGGCAACATAACATTTTTGGTTTCCTGCTTGTTGCAAGCAGATATAAAACAAATCAACAGAATAAAGATAGTTACAACTACAGTTTTCTTCAAAACATAACAGTCCTTTCTCTGGGTTATTCTCCGCTAACTGCAAGTTTTATACTTCCTTTTTGAAAAATGTATCTTTAATAATTAAACCTAAAATCGCAAGGGCAAAAGCGGAAAAAAGCGCTATTCCCAATGCCACAATAACCCTTAAAGCCAAAGTTTTTGAACCCGATTCCGAAGAAAAAACCTTTTCTATGTAGTCGGTGCTTACATCCTTTGCCGTGTAAAAACTCAAAACGGTTTTTACGGAATTTTCCACCGTTACATACTGTGTTAAAAGGTATTCCCCGCCGCTGTCTTTAGTTTTAACTTCGGTTTTTAAATACTTTTTGCCGTTTTTGCCGATAACTTCGCCTTTTACGTCCGAAAAACCGCTGATATCACCCGTAAGCAGGAGGATTTCACTATCCTCAAGAGCCGAAAAACTGCCGATTTTTTTTGAAAAATTATCGGTAATTTCGGTTTTTCTTATTTGTCGGGCGTTTTCTTTATCTGCCGCCAAAAAGGTAATATTATTTTGTTTGCAATAATTTTCGAGTTCCTTTTCGGTCATATTAAATATTTTTGAAAGTTCTTTTGTTTGCTTGCCGTAAACGTAAAAATCATCGCTTACCTTCAAAGCCGAAACATTAACCGAAAAAAGCAGAACCAAAACCGAAATAATTACAATAAACTTTTTATACAATTAAATCACCTTATTTTGCTTTTTTGCCGCAGTGACGGTATTTTGCATAAGCATTGCAATGGTCATAGGCCCTACACCGCCGGGAACGGGGGTAATAGCCGAGCATTTGTCCTTTACGGCGTCAAAATTAACATCGCCCACAAGTTTACCGTCCACACGGTTAATGCCAACGTCAATTACAACCGCATTTTCTTTAACCATATCCGCAGTTACAAAGTTAGGTCTTCCCACCGCAGCCACAAGAATATCTGCCGACGCACAAACTTCTTTTAAATTTTGGGTTTTGGAATGGCAAATTGTAACCGTACCGTTTTTGTGAAGCAAAAGCATACCCATCGGTTTTCCTACAATGTTGGAACGACCGATTACAACGCAGGTTTTACCCGCAATATCTATACCCTCGTAATCTAACATTTCCATAATTCCCGCAGGGGTGCAAGGCACAAAATCAAAATCACCCTGCATTATTTTGCCCACGTTTGCGGGGTGGAATGCGTCCACGTCCTTTTCGGGCGAAATTGCGTTTATAACCATCTGCTCGTCAAGGTGTTTCGGCAGCGGCAACTGGCAAAGAATACCGTTAACGGTCGGTTTTTTGTTTAAAGTATCAATAAGGGCTAAAAGTTCTTGCATTGTTGTGTTTTCGGGCAGGGCATACTCCTCCGAAATAATGCCGAGTGCCTCGCACGCCTTTTTCTTGTTTGCAACATAAACTTTAGAAGCAGGGTCTTCGCCCACTATAATAACCGCAAGTCCAACCGATATTCCATTTTGTTTTAATTTTTCAACTTCGCATTTAACACGTTCTTTAACGCTTGCCGAAATCACTTTACCGTCAATAATTTTATACATTTTCTTCCTCCGCATTTTCGGAAAATTGGCTTACATACCCTTCTTCCGGTTTTATTTTTCTTCTGATTAAAACAATAGCGGTAACGCTTGTAATACAAAGTACAAACGCTAAAAGGCAGGAAACCTTTATGTTTCCCAACATCAAACTGTCGGTCCTTAAAAGTTCGATAAAGCCCCTGCCAAAACCGTACCACGCACAGTACATTAAAAATGTTTCACCGCTGAATTTGCGGTTACGGCTTAAACGGTTTATTAAAAGGAAACCGGCAATGCACCAAACCGATTCATACAAAAAGCAAGGGTGCACAAGTCCTTCGCCCATTTCACGGATTGTCCGCTCACTCTGCATTCCCCAAAAACTGCTGTTTGTAAAACTGCCGTATGCCTCTTGGTTTACAAAGTTACCCCAACGGCCGACACCCTGACCGATAAGAAAACCGAGCGACGCTAAATCGAACATATCCCTAACGTTTACTTTGCGTATTTTACACATTATAAAGCCCGAAACAAATGCGCCTATAACACCACCGTAAATGGCAATTCCCGAAAAACCCGAAGAATCCCCAAAACCGAAAAAGTCACCTATTCCGTTTAATTTTTCGCCGTCAAATATTACGTAATACGTCCTTGCCGAAAGTATGGCAACAGGGGTTACAACCAGCACAATGTCAAGCATACGGTCGGTATCTATTCCAAACCGCTTGGCATTTTTTGTGGCATATATCAGCGCCAGCAAAAAGCCGGTTGCAATTATAATTCCGTACCAGTAAATATCCCAATGCCTACTGCCTAAAGGTATAGAAAACGCAATAGGGCTTAACTTTAAATGAATACCGAAAATAGTAACATTATATGTCATTTTAAATTCCTCACTCTTTAGGGTTTATAACCGAAAGCACCGTTTTGTCATTCTCCAAAAGATTAAGCCGTTTGTAAACATCTTCGGCGGTAACCGATTTTAAATATTTAATTTCGTCAAAAAGTCCCGAACCGTTTGTGGCACAGTCCACAAACTGCATTGCAATACCCTCTACGCTGTTGAAAACCCGTATTGCGTTGCCGTACATTCCGCAACGCACGGCGGAAAACAGTTTTTTGTTAATCCCCTCGGTTTTAAGACGTTCAATTTCCTGCTTAATTTTTTCGGCAACCTTTTTCGGGTTTTGGGATTCACCCTCAAAAATAACGGCGGAATATCCGGGACCTGTGAAGTATTCAAACGAAAACTCATCGTTAATAAGTCCCTCGTTTATAAGTTCTTCGTAAAGGGGCGAAGCATCACCCGCTATCATTTCAAGCAAAATTCCGGTGCAAACCCGCTCTTTAACGGTGGGTTTTCGGTCTGCGTTTTCCTTGTAACCGAAACAGAAGATGGGTTGTGCCACTTCAAGGGATTGCTCTACATAATCGGTCACAACCCCTGCTTGTTCTGTCGGCATAATGCGTTCAATCTGCTTTTTTTCGGTTTGTTTAATGCCGTTATTTATAATTTCCAAAACCTTTTCGGTTTCAACATTGCCTGCAATACAAATAAACATATTGCTCGGGTTGTAAAAGGTGTTGTAGCATTTATAAAGCAAATCGGCGTTTATGTGGGAAATAGACTCAACCGTGCCGGCAATATCAATCCTTACTGGGTGGTTTTTGTACATAGCGAGAAGCATATTAAACATAACACGCCAAGCGGGGCTATCGTCATACATTGTAATTTCCTGACCGATAATTCCCTGCTC
>CAMFZK010000068.1 GCA_946006915.1 uncultured Clostridia bacterium | reverse complement strand
CTGTGACCCTCTGCTTGTAAGGCAGATGCTCTCCCAGCTGAGCTATGCTCCCACGATGACCGCGCTGGCTTGCCATTGGCAACTCACCGGCGACAAGCATTATATTACCATAACACTTTAAATTTGTCAAGCATTTTTTTCAATTTTTTTCAATTTTTTTCAAAATTTTTTCAATGTCATTTTTCGTAAAAGAATAGGCAGTATTGCAAAAGTGACATTTAACTTCCACCGTAGGCATTTCGGCTATCATTTCTTGGAGTTCCTTTTTGCCTAACCCTTGTAAAGTTTGCTCTACCTTTTCCCTTCCACATTTACATTTATATTCAACATCTTGACTGTATATTACCTCAACTTCAAAACCTTGTAAAACATCTTTTACAATTTCTTCAATGTCCCAACCCTCATCCAAAAGTGCGGTTACGGGTTTAACCCTTTTTAGGTTGTTTTCTATTTTTGTGATAATTTCATCTTCGGTAAAGGGCAACAACTGCAAAATATAACCGCCTGCTTTTTTTACCGTTAAATCGGGGTTAACAAGCACCCCCAAAGCACAAACGGTGGGTATTTGTTCGCTTGTTGCGTAATATGAAGTAATATCTTCGGCAATTTCGCCAGAAACAATAGGCACAAAGCCGTTATACGGTTCTTTCATTCCCAAATCTTTTACAATATATAAATTACCGTCTGTTCCGACAGCACCCGAAACATCAAGTTTTCCGTTTGGTTTAAGCGGAATTTCCACAACAGGGTTTACGGCGTATCCCCTAACATTACCCGTAGAGTCCGCCGAAACGGTAATAGCACCCGCAGGACCGCCGCCGTCAATTTTTAAAGAAATACTTGATTTTTCGCCTTTGAGCATATTACCCATCATAGAAGCGGCAGTGAGCATTCTGCCGAGAGCCGCCGTTATTACCGCAGAAGTGCCGTGAATTTGTTCGGCTTTTGCCACAATATCGGTACTGTCTACCGCCGAAACCATTACCGCACCTTCACTTGTTATACATCTTATCAACTTACCCATTATTTTACCTTTCTTGTCACATAAATTGCCCGTTCGCTTTTTTCGTTTTTCGGGTTTTCGGTCATATCGTCAAAAATATCTACTATTCGGAGTCCTGCTTTTTCTATTGCTTTTTGAAGTTCTTCGGGCGTATAAGCACGTTCGGAAAACTGTTCGGTAAATCTTTCGTATAACTTATCCTCTTTAACAAAAAAGTCGAGCGAAATATCGGTTATATTTTTCTTTCTGCCATACTTATTTGCCCAAACGCAATAAATACCGTCCTTTTCAATTACAAACACGTTATCCCCTAAAACTTCTTTGTGTTTATATTCGGTGTTAACGTCAAATATAAAAAGTTTATCTTTTTCCAAAAAAAGAGAAATTTTACTTATCGCTTTGCAAAGGGTGTTATAATCGGTTATGTGGTTCAAACTGTCAAGACAGCAAACCGCACCGTCCACCGTGCCGTATAAATCAAGTTCTTCCAACTTTTGGCACAAAAAGAGAATATCTCTGCCCTCGTTCATAGATTTTTCCCGTGCAACGGACAGCATTTCTTCGGACATATCGACACCGATAACCTCTACCCCGTATTTTGCAAATTCACACGAAAAACCGCCCGTTCCGCAGGCGGCGTCTAACAAAAGAGTAGGCGGATTGCCGTACTTTTTAAAAAGTTTCATTAAATATGTTGTTCGCTTTTTATAATCGACATCGTACATCAAATCGTCATAAACTTCGGCAAAAAAGTTATACATATTATTTTAACCTTTCAAAAGCCAGTTGGAAGCCCTCGTTAATAGCACGGTTTACACGGCTTATGGTGGCGGTACTTGCACCGGTATTTTTCACAATTTCGCTGTAAACCTGCTTTTCGTTAAGCATTTTTGCAACCGCAAAACGTTGAGCGATAGTTGCAATTTCTTTGGGAGTACAGGCATCGCTGAAAAATTTGTAACACTCTTCCCTTGTTTTAAGGGTTAGAACGGCGTCGAAAAATTGGTCGTTAAAATCATTTTTCTGCATAAAAGTACCTCGTTTAAAGTATTTGTCTATATTTTAACACACAAAAGCGTTAAAGTCAATTTATCTTTATTTTACCGCTTGAACAAATGCGGATAAAATGATAAAATGTAGTAAAAGGATGTGTTTTGATGAAT
Organism: uncultured Clostridia bacterium; assembly: GCA_946006915.1. GTDB lineage: Bacteria > Bacillota > Clostridia > Oscillospirales > Acutalibacteraceae > UBA737. The sequence continues at coordinate 3,396 of CAMFZK010000068.1, read as the reverse complement.
TGTGTAAAACTACTGCATACTGCGGATATTCATATAGGTGCTGCCGACGGTTTTTTGGGTTCTAATTCGGAGGCACGTCGGTTTGAAACCCTTATCACCTTTGAAAAAATAATTGACATTGCCGCCGAGAACAATGTGGATTTAATTGCAATAGCAGGTGATTTATTTGATAACTCAAACCCCGAACCCATATTTGCCGATGCGGTTTTAAAGAAAATAGCCGAATGCGGAATACGGGTGGTTTACGCCGCAGGCAACCACGACCCACTTAACGTGGATTCCCCCTTTGTAACCCGCACTTTACCCGAAAACCTTTATGTTTTGGGAAAAGATGACACCGTAATAACCTTTCCCGAAATCAGAACCCGTGTTTACGGACGTTCGTTTGAAAGCGTTTATTTAAAGGGTGAAGAGGAATTCACTTTAAAAGTACCAAACGACGATTTTATAAACATTATGGTGCAACACGGCGAATTAAAGGGCGACCTTAATTCCGATTATAACTCAATCACCCCTAAATTTGTCAAGAAAAGCGGTATGGACTATATCGCACTCGGACACGTTCACAAATGCACACCCGTGGGTAAAATTGATAATACTTCCTTTGCATATTGCGGTTGCCCCGAAGGACAGGGTTTTGACGAATTAGACCAAAAGGGAATTTATATGGGTACTGTTTCAAAGGGAAAATGCGATTTGGAATTTATACCCGTTTCAAAACGTAAACACATTCACCAAAAAATTGATATTACCGATGTTGCGGATATTACCTCCCACATTTTAAAGACACTCAGTGAAAATTACGAAAATTATGCCGATAATCTTTACAAAATTGAACTGACCGGCGAAATTGACCCTGATTTTGAACTTAACATCAGAGAGATTACAACCCGCCTTGCCGAAAAACTATATTTTGTAAAGGTTAAAGATTCTTCCGATTATAAAATCGACCTTGAAACTTTGGCAAATGAGCCATCGCTAAAGGGTATTTTTGTTAAAAATATGCTTAAAAAAATTGACGGGGCGGAAAACCGGGAACTTTACAAAAAAGCACTTAAAATCGGTCTTAAGGCGTTTAAAAGCGAGGTGAACTACATTGAAGATTAAATCCCTTAACATTTCCGCTTTCGGCGGTATTAAGAATTTGCAACTGTCATTCTCTGACGGCTTTAACGTAGTTTACGGCAACAACGAAAACGGCAAAACCACCATAATGAACTTTATAAAAATGATGTTCTACGGTACCGAACGCAGTTCTTCCCAAATTTTTAAAAACTTGCGTAAAAAGTACACCCCGTGGGACGGCGGACAAATGGCAGGCAGTATTGATTTTGAAACCAAAAACCGCAACTATCGGATAGAGCGTATTTTCGGCAGTTCTAACTCGACCGACAAAGTAACCCTTATTGACCTTGATTTAGGCAAACGTGAAACCGTTTCCCCCGATATAGGCACAAAACTTTTCGGTCTTTCCTGCGGTGCGTTTGAACGCAGTATTTTTATAGGTCAGTTTGGCTTTCCCGAAAGTAACTCCTCTGCCGAGGGGGAGATAAATTCCAAACTTTCCAACCTTACTTCAACCGGTGACCAATCGGTTTCGTTTGACGAGGTTAATTCCCGTCTTCAAACCGCAAAATTTTCTTTAATGTCTAAAAGCGGAAGAGCCGGAATTTATGACAAAAACTTAAATTCAGCCAAAGAACTCAAAGCAAAAATAGCTTCTGCAGAACAAACCAAATTGAGTTTAGAAGAAAAAAAACAAACCGCCGAAAATTTGGCGGCAAAGATAAACGAAATGCAGGCAAAAGCCGAAAATATTAAAACCCAAATAGACAAAGAGCAGGATTTCCGCAATGCCGAAAAGCTAAAAGAACTTTTATCACTTAAAGAAAAACTTGACGCACTAAACACTACCTTAAAACTTGGAAACGGGCAAACTGCCGACGAAATGTTTGTGCGAAAGGTTGAATTTTGCCTTTCTAAAATAGAGAGTATGGACTCCAAAATAAACGCCAAACTGAATGAGAATAAAATCATTAAACAAAACCTCCAAATGGCAACTAACCCCTCGCCCGACGCCACACCCGAAAAGTTAAAACAACTCACCGAAAAACTTGAAGTTTTAGAGCGTGAAAAGGACGAAACCGAAAAAAGAATAACCGAACTTTCAGGGGGAACAAGGGCAAAATCCAACCCCGTATGGCTTATTTTGGCGGTAATTTTTGCTGTAATTGCGGCAACCTTATTTATTGCCAAAAGCGCTGTTTTCGGTGCTTTAAGTGCTGCGGTTTCGGTCGGATTTGCGGTAATATTTCTGCTAAATTACTTGAAGGCGACTAAAGAAAACCGCCAAACCGAAAACACACTTGTAGATTTAAAGTTCAAATTAAATCAGTTAATATCGGTAATATCAAGCGAAAAATCCAACCTAACAGCAATAAATACCGCTATTAACAGTAATTCCGGCATTATAAAAAATCAAAAGGAAATGCTTAAAGCCAACAATAACGATTTAGAAATTTTAGAAAAGGAAAAGCAAATTGAAAGCGCCACCCTTTTTGAATTATTTGCAAGATACAAAGCGGTAACCGATATAGAAGAAATTAAGCAAGAACTAAAAGTCATTACCGAAAAGGCAGTAAATCAAAAGGAAATTAAGCAAAATATTAACTACATTCTAAAAGATGTCGGCAATATTTCTTATGAGCAGGCACGGGAGAAATTGAAAAAAGTAAATACCCGGTTTGAAACGGTTGAAGACTTTCAATCAATGAAAGAAGATTACGAACAACTGCTTTCAAATATTACCGAGCAAAAAACCGCTTTAGCGTCGCTTTTGACCGAAATCAAGTCAATTTCGGCAAGTATTGGCGACACCGAAAATGATAAAAAACAACTTGAAAGTTTAAAGTTAAAAATTCAAAATCAAAAAGAATATTGCGATTGTTTGGATATTGCTTTGTCGGTTTTAGCGGACAGTTTTATAGAGGTTAGAAGAAGTTTTGGCTCACTTCTTGAAAGAAATGCCGGCAGGATTTTCAAAGGTATTACCGGCGAAAAATACAACGCTATGACTATTTCAAAATCCTTCCAAATTGCGGTAGAAAAAAGTGACACTTTCGGCACAAAAGAAATTGACTACCTTTCAAGCGGAACTGCCGACCAGGCGTATTTGTCGCTCCGTTTAGCCCTTTGCGAACTAATGGCGGGAGATAATGAGCGTTTCCCCGTTCTGCTTGACGATTCCCTTTCACAGTATGATGACCAAAGAACAAAAACGGCTTTGAACTTTTTAAACGAATACGCAAAAAATTCGCAAATTATTATGTTCACCTGCCATAACTCGGTAAACACCGCCTCAAAACAATCCGGCGCAAGGGAAATAGTATTATAAGA
>CAMFZK010000067.1 GCA_946006915.1 uncultured Clostridia bacterium | reverse complement strand
AAGATACACAAAGATTATTTTGATGCAGGCAGTAATGTGGTTTGCACAAATACTTTCGGTGCTAATTCTTTAAAATTTGATAATGGGGAACTTGAAAAAATCATAATGTCGGCAGTTTTTAACGCAAAAACGGCACGGGATTTATCGGAAAACAGTGCAGAAAAATTTGTAGCGCTTGATATTGGCCCTTTGGGTAAACTTTTAAAACCGCTCGGTGACCTTGATTTTGAAGATGCGGTTTCTGTTTTTGCAAAAACCGTTAAATTAGGGGTTAAATACGGCGTAGACTTGGTTTTAATTGAAACCATGAATGACAGTTACGAAACCAAAGCCGCATTGCTTGCGGTAAAGGAAAACTGTGATTTACCCGTAATTGTTTCCAACGCATACAGTGAAGACGGCAAACTAATGACGGGTGCTTCACCTGCCGCTATGGTTGCGTTAATCGAGGGAATGGGAGCAGATGCTTTAGGTGCAAACTGTTCTTTAGGTCCTAAACAGTTGAAAGGGGTTATCTCCGAATTACTAAAAAATTCATCAATTCCCGTAATAATGAAACCCAATGCGGGTTTGCCGAAAGCGGTAAACGGTAAAACGGTTTACGATATTACCGCAGATGAATTTGCAAGCGAAGTTGCAGAACTTGTTAAAAAAGGTGTGCGGGTAATAGGCGGTTGTTGCGGAACAACACCCGAATATATAACCGAATTATTCGGCAAAACAAAAGATTTAACCCCCGTACCGCTTTATGATAAAAATATTACGGCAGTATCTTCCTATACTAATGCCGTAAAATTCGGCGATGCCCCAATTCTAATTGGTGAGCGAATTAACCCCACGGGCAAAAAACGCTTTAAACAGGCACTTATGGAAAATGATATTGACTATATCCTTGCCGAGGGGGTAAAACAACAGGAAAAGGGTGTGCATATTCTTGACGTGAATGTGGGACTGCCCGACATTGACGAGGTTAATATGCTAAAAACCGCTGTTTGCGAATTGCAGGCGGTTATAGATTTACCTTTGCAGATAGATACTTCGGATATTAAGGCAATGGAAACCGCACTCCGCTATTATAACGGTAAAGCAATGATAAATTCGGTAAACGGAAAACTTGAGAGTATGAAAGCGGTTTTTCCGCTTGTTAAAAAATACGGCGGTTTGGTTGTAGCTCTAACGCTTGATGAAAACGGCATACCCGAAACGGCAGAGGGCAGATTTAAAATTGCCCAAAAAATTCTTAATACGGCACGTGAATACGGTATAGGGAAGAAAGATTTAATTTTTGACACATTGGCAATGACCATAAGTGCAGATAATAACGCCGCAGTTGCCACACTGAATTCCTTAAAACGGATAAAGGAAGAACTCGGTTGCCATACTTCTTTGGGTGTTTCAAATGTATCTTTCGGTTTGCCTAACCGTGACGCAGTAAACGGCACATTTTTTGCTTTGTCTTTGCAAAGCGGACTTTCTGCCGCAATTATGAATCCGTTTTCGCAAGATATGATGAAAACTTATTATTCTTATAAAGCCCTTGCGGGACTTGACAAAAACTGCACCGAATATATAGAAAATGCCGATAAATTTACGGTTACGGCAACAGTTTCGGAAAAGGTTTTAAGTGAAACCGGTGTAAACTACAGTTCCGAACTTCAGTATGCGGTAATAAAGGGACTTAAGGACAAAGCCGCCGAATTAACTAAAACTATGTTAAAGAATGTTCCTGCGCTCCAAATTGTGAATAATGAAATTATTCCCGCACTTAACACCGTGGGCGAAGGTTTTGAAAAAAAGACGGTTTATTTGCCGTCACTGTTAATGAGCGCCGAAGCGGCAAAAAGTGCTTTTGAAGTAATTAAAACTTCATTGGCAGAAAACAAAAGCCAAACTAAAAAAGGCACATTTGTAATTGCTACGGTTTACGGCGATATTCACGATATAGGCAAAAATATTGTAAAACTTTTGCTCGAAAATTACGGGTTTAACGTTATTGATTTAGGAAAAGATGTCCCGGTAGAAACGGTTGTTAATACCGTCCTGGAAACCCACGCACCGTTAGTGGGTTTAAGCGCACTTATGACTACAACAGTTCCCGCAATGGAAGAAACGGTAAAACAGTTAAAATTAAAAGCGCCTTGGTGCAAAACGGTGGTAGGCGGTGCGGTATTAACCGAAGAATATGCCCAAAAAATCGGTGCGGATAAATACGCAAAAGATGCAATGGAAACAGTAAGATACGCAGAAAGCGTTATAGGCGGAGGTAACCTTTTATGATGATTTCAACAAGAGGGCGGTACGCCCTGCGTGTGCTTATCGACCTTGCGGAACATAATGACGGCGGTTATATCCCTATGAAAGATATTGCCGAAAGGCAGGGAATATCCCTTAAATATCTTGAGCGAATTATTCCCGTACTTTCCAAAAACGGAATTATAGACGGGGTACAGGGTAAAGGCGGGGGATACCGTCTTATAAAAGACCCTGCCGAATGCAAAATAGGTGATATTCTTCGTTTGACCGAGGGGGATTTAGCACCGGTTGCCTGTCTTTGCAAGGACGCAGAACCCTGTGAAAGGGCAGACAAATGCCTTACTTTTCCGCTTTGGGTAGAATTTTATAAAACGGTTAACCTTTTTTTTGACAGTAAAACTCTTGAAGATATTATAAAACGGTAATAAAAAAATAAACCTCTCTGCAAATTTAGGCAGAGAGGTTTTAAAATTTTCGGTTTACTGTAAAAGCAACAAACTGAATACCAATGTAAACAACGCAACGGTTTCAACAATACCTATTACTATAAAGTAGTTAGCGGCACCTTTGCCGGTTTCACCCAAAGCGTCTGCCGATGCGGCGGCAACTTTTCCTTGGAACAAAGCCGAAAGACCTATTGCAATACCTGCAAAAATACCAACTGCCATAGCAAGGGTTGCCGATGCAGTACCGTTTGTGTATGCCGAACGGATAAAGTTCATTAACAAAAATCCGTAAATGGTTTGGGTAAGGGGAGCGCCCGAAAAAGCAACCATTAAGAAAGATGCGGGTTTACCGTTTGCGTAACATTTTTTCCAAGCCCCTACAGATGCCATTGCAGCATATCCTGCACCGAAAGCAGAACCGACTGCCGAAAGACCCAAAGCACATGCCATACCTATTGTTTGAATATCCATAATTATTTCTCCTTTGAATTTTATTTCTTTAATTGTTTTGTTCTTTTAAAAGGTTCGTAAGCAGTTCCCGACCATTCCATTCCAAGTTGCCCTGAAAATTCCAAAAGGTTAAGACGGACACCGTGAACCACAACCGACAGGAATCCCATAACTATATTCATTATATGACCGACGGCGGCAATAATTATTCCCACTATCAAAAGCGGACCGCTAAATCCGGCGGACATATTGTTAAAACTTTGCGCAATCGCAAGCGAAGCCATTCCGACTGCAAAAAGGCGGATATAACTCATAACATTGCCGAAAGCACTTATAGTATTAAGGAAGACCGTGAATGTATCCGACAGTCCCGATTTAAGCCCTTGTGCAAAGGTCTTTTCGGGGGACATTCCGCCGAAAACCGCCACAAGCAAGAAACCGACAGCAACTACTAAAGCTACAATTTTAATATTTGTCGGCTGATTTATTACAAGGAAAAGTACCATAAAATATAAGGCACATATTGACAACAACCAACCTATATCGGCAAGCATACTTAAATCTTTTCTTGTGATTTTCCGTCTTATATTCATAAGGCAGGCAAGGGATAACTGAATAACACCTATGCTGAAACAAAATTTCATAACGCTGTTTTGAACCGATGTGGTTTCCATACCGAAATACTGCGGATAGTTTGCAAAACTCGGTATTACAAGTGCTTTTAAGAAGGGGACTTTCATTGCACTTTCAAGACCGAACCAAGTGCCTGTAACCGCACCCCAAATAATTGTTGCAACCGAAAGTACGGTTAATAATAATGTGGCGTTTGTAAATTTTTTGGATTTTAAAACTAAAACTATTGCGGCAATAAGGAAAATTACGCCGTAACCCGCATCGCCGATAATCATTGCAAAAAACAGGGTAAAGAATGATAAGAACCAAAACGAAATATCATATTCGCCGTAACCCGGAACAGTTCCCAAAATATCAAATATCGGTTTCATAAGTGAGGTTAATTTGTTGTATTTAACCTTTGTGGGAACAAAACCGTCGTCAACCTCGACCGTTTCATATTGATAAGCCCAACCGTTTTCTTTGGCACAGGCAACAAATTTTTCGGTTTCGCTTACGGGAATATAACCGGTAAGCCATACAAGACCGTCTTGCGATTTTGCCGTGTTTTTAACCGAGGAAAACTCGGCATCGTTTTGGGTTTTAATAAGGGCTGCTTTGTAACTTTCAAGTTGTAAAGCGTAATTTTTAAGTGTCCCGGTGATTTCGGCAAGTTCGGTTTCGCAAAGTTTAATTTCGGATTTTAATTGGCAAATACCTTTTTCGGGAAGTAAAAATTCGGTTGCCGTAATTTCACTTGAGAGTTCTCCTAAAACCGCAACGGTATCCATTTTATCAACCGAAGCCAATTTGATATACTTAATATCCTGTGTTTCGTTTAACTTTTTAAGTTCCTTTTTGTCTATGCGGTAAAAATGGAAGTCGAGTCCGCTTTCTTTAAGTTCTTTTACCTTTTCGGGGTCAAAATCGCCCCAGGCGGAAATTTTGTCAACACTTAAAAGTTTATTTGCCTTTTCCTCTTCCAAAACCGCTTTACGCTCTAACGCTTTTTTGGTGTTTTGGAACATTTCTTCAAAATCGTCGTCATTAAGAATTGTTTCAGCCGTTTTTTCTTTTGGCGCATATTCGGAAAGTTCTAATGAGAGTTTTTGCAAGAGCGAAAATCTGGAGTTGATTTTTTCGTCGGCACCGGACTTTTCACTTATGTGCAAAACACCTAAATCACGAAGTGCCGATACCATTTGGTCCCTATTTTGTTCCAAAGCGACAATGTGCGTTAAATTCATTTTTTCAATCATACACTCGCCTCCTGCCGCTTTTTCTTGGCAATTTTACCCCTAACAACGGCACTGGTTTGCTGGTCGCCCAAGTAGATGCTTATTTCCCGTATATTCTTTTTTGCTTCGGGAATTTTTACCTTTTCAAACAAGTTTACACGCTGTGAAGTAAAACGCAATTCTTTGCCAAGCAATTCGTTTTGAATTTTAAGAGTTTTAAGGAGCATATTAAGCCGTGCAATATCACGCAATTTAAAAATTGCCTCGTCAACCCATAAAGGATAATCGGATATTTCGTAATGTATATCCTCAAAAGTCAATTCCTTAAAAACCGGAACCGTAACGCCCGCAATATTTTCGGTAACACAAACAGAATTTTTCGGTTTTACGAGATTTTCTAACTTTTTGTCATCCGAAAATAATGCGTTTTCTGAAAATACAGCAACCCAATCGTCAAGCCCTGCTACCAAACGGGAAAGTTCTTCTTGGTATTTTTGCAGTTCGGCGGTAACCTTCATCATTACCGTTTGCAGTTGCTGTTTTTTAAGTTCCAATGTGGGCAAATACCTTTGAAACTGCTTTAGTTTATCCTTTTGCACCTT
>CAMFZK010000066.1 GCA_946006915.1 uncultured Clostridia bacterium | reverse complement strand
GATATGGCAATAACTGCTTTTGCAGGTCCGCTTTCTAATTTGGCGGTAGCGTTAATTTCGCTGTTTTTGTTTAACTTAATCGGGCTTTTTTTAACTTCGGTAGGGATGCTTTTTTATATAGCACGTTTCTTTTTGTATATCGCTTTTATAAATGTGTCTCTTGCGGTGTTTAATTTAATACCCGTTCCCCCGCTGGACGGTTCACGTGTTTTGTTTGCAATTTTGCCGGATAAATACTATTTTAAAATAATGAAGTACGAAAGATATATTTATTACGGAATGATTCTCTTAATCGTAACAGGAATGCTGGACGCTCCGCTTTCTGCGGCTTCCGATGGGGTATTCAGGTTATTAGGTTTTATTGCAAATTTACCCTTTTTGTTTTTGAGGTAGAGAATGGAAAACGTTATAAACTACAAGTTAGAGGGGTTTGAAGGGCCTTTAGACCTACTTCTTCAACTGATATCACGTAACAAATACAATATTTACGATATTCCGCTTTTGGAACTTATTGAACAGTATTTAGAGCAAATTGAAAATATAAAGCAGGACGAAATGGAAATTGAAAGTGAATTTTTGGAAATGGCTTCCCGCTTGCTTTATATTAAAACCGTAAGTTTACTGCCTAAACACGAAGAAGTTGTAAGGTTAAAAGAGGAACTTACGGGTGAACTCATTGAATATATGGTCTGTCAGCAAATGGCAAAAAAATTTGCCGAAATGCAGGGCGGTTTTGATACTTTTGTAAGAAAACCCACCGAGTACCAGTTTGACAAAACTTATGAACTTGTTCACCCAAAATCGGTTATGTATGAAAGTTATTTGTCCGCAGTGGGCAGGGGACAGCGAAGATTACCCCCCTCTACCGCACCCTTTACCAAAATTGTTGCTAAAAAGATTTTTGCGGTTTCCACTAAAATCGTATTTGTAATAAGAAACCTTTACAAAGGCGGAAAAAGCAAACTGTCCGACCTTTACAAATCTGCCCAAAGCCGTTCGGAAATGGTGGCAACATTTTTGGCGGTTTTGGAACTTTGCAAAGCCAACCGTGTTAAGGTGGAAGGCGAAGGCGATAATCAGGAAATACGTTTAATTAAGGAGCGTAAAAAGTGAAACAAAAGGAATTAGTAAAAGCGTTTGAGGCGGTTTTGTTTGCAAGCGGGGAACCGATGAGTATTGACCGCTTGGCAAATGTTTTTGAAATTACACCCGAAAAGGTTGTGCAAACGGCTGAAACACTTTCCAAAAAATATGAGGAAAATGACAGCGGAATTAAAATTTTACGGCTTGAAAACACCTACCAATTAGCCACTAAAAACGAATTTGCCGAATATATTAAAAAAGCGTTTGATATGCGAAGAAGAACACCGCTTTCCAACGCCGCACTAGAAGTACTTGCGGTTGTGGCTTATAACCAACCCGTTACCAAATCTTTTATAGAACAGGTAAGAGGTGTGGACTGTTCGGGTGTTGTTACAACCCTTGTGGAAAAAGGACTTATTGAGGAAAGGGGACGGCTTGAACTTCCCGGCAAACCTTTGCTTTACGGCACTACCAAGAACTTTTTAAGATGTTTTGAACTTAATGATTTAAGCGATTTACCGCCTTTCCCAAAAAATCAAAACGGCGGCGAAGTGGACGATGTTGCCGAACAATTAGAACTTGCCGAAGAATAGTTTTCATATTTTTTGTTAAAATATGAAAGGAGTGTAAAAATTGTTCGCTTTGTATATTTTAGCCATTTTTTTAATTTTAATAGTTTTAGGTTTACTTTTGCCGGTAAGTGTTAAATTGGCTTATACCGAAGATTTTTCGGTTGCCGTTAAATTTGCGGGAATAACGGTTTTTAGCGGTAAAAAGAAAGAAAAGCCCAAAAAGAACAACCAAAAACAAGAAAAGCCGAAAGAAAAACAAAAAAAGACCGAAGACCTTAAAACCTCGTTTCAAAAGTTAAAGGAAAAATACGGTTTTTCGGGAGCGGTTAAAGAAATATTTTGCTTTTTAAACAGGTGCTTAAAGCATTTGGGTTGGTTTTTAAAAACGGTTAAATTCCGTAAAGTAGAAGTCGGGATAACCGTTGCTTCAACCGATGCCGCAAAAACTGCAATAGAGTACGGTGCGGTTTGTTCGGCGGTTTACCCTGTGCTTTCGCTGCTTTACAGTAAAGCAAACATTAAATACAAACAGATAGATATTAAAAGTGATTTTAATACCGAAAAGAGCAGTTTTATGATTTCGCTCACGGTTAATTTGCAAATAATTTTCCTTATTATAACCGGTATTAAGGTATTTAAAGAATATAGAGATTTCAGTAAAAGGAATGGTTTTTAATGAGTGACAGCAAAATTAAAAATTTAATGGATACCACATTGGAAAAGTTAAAGGGAATGGTTAATGCCGATGTTATCAGCGGCACACCTATTACGGTAGGTGAAGTAACCCTTATTCCTGTTTCAAAGGTGGCTTACGGAATGGCAACCGGCGGAAGTGATTTTGCCGGCAAACAACAGTCGGAACTGTTCGGCGGAGGCGGCGGAGCAGGGGTTACAATTTCGCCTATTGCTTTTATTGCCGTAAGCGGGGACAAGGTAAAAATGCTTCCGGTTTACAACCAGGTTACAAATGTTGAAAAAGCACTTTCAATGGCTCCCGAACTTATTGAAAAAGCCAAGGACTTCTTTACAAAAGAAACTAAAATTGATATAGAGGAATAACATTTTCACCCCAATAATATATTTTATTTGGGGTGATTAGGTTGAAAAGAACGGTTTTGGCGGCAGCGGTTTTTTTGTGTCTTTTACTGCCTTTAAGGGTAAATGCCCTGTCAACCTCCGCCAAATCGGCGGCGGTTATCAACGCTGACAGCGGGGAAGTAATCTTCACCCAAAATGCGGACGAAAAATTACCTATGGCAAGCACCACCAAAATTATGACGGGACTGTTGCTTTGCGAATACGGGAATTTTCAAACGGAAATAACCGTAACCGAAGAAATGTTAAGGGTTGAGGGTTCTTCAATGGGACTTTTGGCAGGGGATAAAGTAACTCTGCACGACCTTTTGTATGGGCTTATGCTGGCTTCGGGTAATGATGCCGCCAACGTTATTGCTTTCAATTTGGGCGGAAGCGTTGACGGTTTTGTAGACCAAATGAACTGGAAAGCCCGTGAGTTGGGACTCGAAAACACAAGTTTCGAAACCCCCTCGGGACTGGACAGCGAAAACCACTACACCACTGCGTATGAACTTGCAAAACTTGCAATGTACGCTATGCAAAACGAAGATTTTGCAAAGGCGGTATCCTGCCAAAAAGCGGTGCTTAACTACGGCAATCCGCCTTATAGACGCTCTTTAACCAATCACAACAAAATGTTAAAAATGTTTGACGGTGCGGTGGGTGTTAAAACGGGCTTTACCAAAAAATCGGGCAGATGTTTGGTATCTGCCGCAAGGCGGGACGACAAGTTTGTAATAGCGGTCACCTTAAATGACCACAACGATTGGCAAGACCATAAAAATTTGCTTGAATACGGTCTTTCAAGCATAAAACAAACCGAATATTCCCCCAAATATACAAGTTATAATATCCCCGTAATAAACGGCACACAGCAAAGCATTAATGTTAAAATAGAACCCTTTACGGTAAATTCGCTTGAAACCGAAAATATTACTTCTAAGGTTTATCTGCCGAAGTTTGTTTACGCACCTATAAAAAGAAACGACGTTTTGGGAAAAATTGTTTATATGCAAAACGGTAAAATTTTAGCCGAAAAAGAAATTACGGCAAATACCGATATTAAAGAATGTGAAAAAACGCAAAAACCAATAAACAAAATTTTAAATAATTTCAAGATAATACTAAAATTTTTAGGAGAGTAAAATGAGGGATAACAGAATAAGACTTCAAAAGTTTTTGTCCGAAAGCGGTGTGGCTTCCCGACGTAAGGCAGAGGAGTTAATAGAAGCGGGAAAGGTAAAGGTAAACGGTCATATTGTAGCACTTGGCACAAAGGTCGACCCTAAACGTGACAAGGTTACGGTAAAGGGTAAAACCGTTGTAGCAACAAGGGAAAAGGTTTATATTATGTTACATAAACCGCGCGGTTTTGTAACCACATTAAATGATGAAAAAGACCGCAAATGCGTAAGTGATTTGGTAAAAGATGTTCCGGTAAGGGTTTTCCCCGTTGGCCGGCTGGATATGAACTCCGAAGGGCTTCTTTTAATGACTAACGACGGCGAGTTTGCCAATAAACTTACCCACCCGTCTTCCCACGTTAATAAAACCTACCGTGTAACGGTAAAGGGCGATGTTGACGACGAAAAACTTATAAACTTGTGTGAGGGAATTGTCATAGACGGGGTTAAAACACTGCCGTGTGACTGCTTCATAGCTGAAAGAAAACCCGACAGAACGGTGCTTATATTCATTCTTACCGAGGGTAGAAACCGACAAATCAGAAAAATGTGCGAAGCGGTGGGATTGGAGGTACTTCGCCTTATCAGAACCGAAATTGCGGGAGTAAAACTAGGAATGTTAAAAAGAGGTGCTTGGCGGCATTTAAACGAAAAAGAAATGCGCCATCTTACAAATATTACCCAAAGCAAAGAAAATAATTGATAAAAATGCTTGACAAAACGGCATAAATATTATATTATTATTGTTGCTGATTGTTTATACAATTAGGTGATTATGTAGCAAGCAACAGTTTGTTACGTAATCTAAATGCCGATGTGGTGGAATAGGCAGACACAAGGGACTTAAAATCCCTCGGTAGCAATATCGTACCGGTTCAAGTCCGGTCATCGGCACCAAAAAAATCGACAAGTCTTTCGGTAGATTTGTCGATTTTTTACAATGAGATTTTCATATAAAGGAGCGAATAGGCGATGTTGTTTGAAAATGGAGATAGAATTGTATTTGCAGGCGATTCGGTAACGGATATGGGAAGCGCAAATCCTGTTGGCGAGGGGCTTTTTGAAAGCCTCGGAAATGGGTATGTTAGAGAGATTGAAAATTTACTGACCGCTTGGTATCCCGAACTTAATATTCGCGTAACAAATAGTGGAATTAGCGGCAACACAAGTCGTGACCTTGCGGCGAGATTCGACAGAGATGTTGTTGATTTAAAGCCCGACTGGGTATCTATATGTATCGGTATCAATGATGTATGGCGTCAATTTGATGTTCCGGCAATTCCTGAGGTTGCAGTGATGCCTCAAGAATATGAATCAAATATGGAAGAGATGATATTAAAAATTAAAGATAAGGTAAAGGGAATTTTTATTATTTCGCCATATTATATTGAAGTAAATAAAGAGGATTATATGCGTAAGCGAATGGACGAATATGTAGAAATATGCAAAAAACTTGCAAAGAAGTATTCACTATATTTTGTGGATTTTCAAAAAACATTTGAAGATTTCTGTAAAATCCAACATTCTTCCAAATTAGCATGGGATAGAGTACATCCTAACAGAATGGGAGCAATGCTTCAAGCAAAAGAGTTTGTAAAGCATATTGATTTTGATTTTAACAGATGATTTTTTGTTATAGCATACCCATGGGACACAGGTGACGGTTCTCTGTGTTAAAATTGATTCAAATAGTAGAAAATCTTGACTTTTCAGACACATTAAATTCGTGCCATTAAGTTCAAACATCCCAAAAATCCCGTTCTCGTAAGAGGGCGGGATTTTTCACTCTTCACT
>CAMFZK010000065.1 GCA_946006915.1 uncultured Clostridia bacterium | reverse complement strand
TTACTGCGTAAAAGTTGATTTTTTGAAAAACTGTGGTATAATGATTAGAAGTAGATGTATACTGTTTCAACCATTTTTAGTAAGAAGCGGAGAAGATTATGGACGATAAAGATTTATTCAGTTACGATAATTCCGGCAATATTGAAGAGGGCGAGTCTAGTTTTGATTTAAACAGTTTTTCTACCAAAACCGAAGATTTACCCCCAAAAAAGAATAAAAACAAAAAACAAAAGGTTTTGCAAATTATTTTAACCTGCTTTCTTGTAGGTATTATTACGGTTAGTTTGGTTGTCGGCTCTTTTTTGGTTTACGCTTTTACTATGATAGACGGCACGGTAGACCAAAACCTTAATGATTTGAAAGTTAATTTCACAACCAGTGTTTATGTGCAGAATAAAAACAACGAATGGGAAGAATATAAACGACTTCACGGCACATTTAACCGCATTTGGGTTGATTATGACGAAATTGCCATTGAAAACGGCGATAAAGATTATAAAGGTATTCCTGCTAATTTGGCGCACGCCTTTATTGCTATTGAGGATAAGAATTTCGAATCCCACTACGGTGTGGACTGGAAACGTACCTTTGCCGCCTTTGTAAACGAATTTTTGCCGTTTCGCTCAAAGTTCGGCGGTTCTACCATTACCCAACAGTTGGTAAAAAACCTTACAGACGACCGTGACCAAAAGGCAAGCCGTAAGGTTAGGGAAATAATGCGTGCAAGATACCTTGAAACCAAGTATTCCAAGGACGTTATTTTGGAATGTTATTTAAACACAATCCCTATGGGACACGGTACTTACGGGGTAGAGGTTGCGGCAAACTATTATTTTTCCAAAAGCGTAAACGAACTTACTTTGGAAGAATGTGCGTGCCTTGCATCTATTACCAAAGCACCGTCTTATTACGCACCGGATACTAACCCCGAAAACAACCAAAAACGCCGTAACACCGTACTTTACGAAATGTACGACCAGGGCTATATAACAAAAGAAGAGTACGAAACGGCAAAAAATGCTGAAATTAAACTTAATATAAACAAGGATAACGCTAAACAGGACGAAGTAAATTCCTATTTTATTGACGGTTTAATAGACCAAGTTGTAGACGATTTGATTGCAGAGTACGGCTATAACAAAGAAAAAGCCGAGCAACTGTTTTATACCGGCGGTTATAAAATTTACGCAACGGTAGATACCAAAATGCAGGAAATTGTGGATAAAGCGTATCTTGATATTGCGTCTTCGGTTAAACCGAGCAGTAAAGGCGACCCGCTTTGGGGTGCTATGACGGTTATGGACTATGAGGGACACGTAAAAGCCATTGCGGGGGGAATTGGGCAAAAGACCAAAAACCGTGCGTTTAACTGCGCTACCGATGCGGTACGTCAACCCGGTTCTACAATGAAACCGATTGCGGTTTATGCACCCGCTATTGAGCAGGGGGTTATAAACTATTCAAGTATTCTCAACGATACTAAAACCACCTACGGAAAATGGACACCTAAAAATGCGGGCGGCGGATATTCCGGCAATATGACCGCACAAAAAGCGCTTGAACGCTCTATAAATACAATTCCCGTAGCACTTGTAAACAAAATGGGTCCGCAAACTTCTTATGATTTTCTAACCCAAAAATTAGGGATTAAAAATCTTACAAATAAGGATATTGATTTAGCACCAATGTCGTTAGGCGGTACAAACGGCGGTTTAACCACCCTTGAATCGGCGGCGGCTTATGCGGTGTTCGGCAACGGCGGACTTTATTATAAACCCACCTTCTACACAAAGGTTACCGACCAAAAGGGAAATATAGTTTTGGAACAAAACACCGAACCGACTATGGCATTGAGCGAAGATACCGCTACTATTATGAACAAAATGCTTCAAAATGTTATTTACGGCAGCAACGGTACGGGTAAATCGGTTGCCTCTGCGGTTAGCAATATGAAGTTGTTCGGTAAAACGGGTACTTCAAGCGAAAACAACGATAAATGGTTTGTCGGCGGTTCGCCTTACTATGTTGCATCTTCTTGGTGCGGTTATGAAACCATGCAGAAAATGCCTTCGGCTAACCTTGGTGTTGCTAAAAATCTTTGGAGCAGTGTAATGTCCAAAATTCACAGCGGACTTACTCCCCGTGAATTTGCGGTAAGCAGTTATGCCGTAGAAAGATACTACTGCACCGAAACAGGTCTTCTTGCAACCGATGCCTGCCCGAATAAACAAATCGGTTGGTACAAAAAGTCCTTTTTACCCACCGCTTGCAAAACTCACGAGGGTACGGTTTTGGGTAAACCCGTAATTGAAACACAAGAGGATACCGAAAGTTCTGCATCTGACTCTTCGCAAACAACAAGCGAAACACAACAAAATGCTCAGTAATTAAAGCGTGCTTTTCAGCACGCTTTATTAAGGTGAAAAAATGTTAGAATTTAAGAAGTTCAAATTATCGGATATAGAAAAGATAAAAAAATATACAACCTTGCATAATACCTACTCCTGCGAAACAAACTTTATAAATTTGTTTATTTGGCAGGACGTTTACAAAAACCGATACGCCGAAAAGGACGGAATGCTTTTTGTAAAATCGGGCGAGGGGGAAGACGAATGTTTTTGTCTGCCCTTTGGAAAGGATATTAAAAAAGGAATTGAACAAATTTTAGAATACTGCGGAAATAAAACCCCGCTTTTTTGGGTTCAGCAGGGTGACAGATTTAATGAAATTGAGCAATATTTATTTAATAATTATCAGTTAACCGAACAGAGAGACGCATTCGATTATATCTATTTGCAGAGCGATTTGGCAAATTTAAGCGGTAAAAAGTACCACAGTAAGCGAAACCATATTTCGGCATTTTCCAAACAGTATACTTGGGAATATAAAGAAATCACCGAGGATATTATACCCGATATTTTAGAATGTGCCGAAAAATGGTACACCCAAAATGCCGACAGGTTTGACAAATATATGCAATGTGAAAAAGACGGTATTAAAACCGTTTTGGAAAATATGGAGTCGCTTTCGGCTAAAGGCGGTGCAATTTATGTTGACGGCAAACCGGTTGCCTTCACATTGGGCTCGCCTTTAAACGGTGAGATTTTTGACGTGCATATAGAAAAAGCCCTGCCGGAATATGCCACGGCATACACCGTTATTAACAACGAATTTGCCAAAAGATTAGGAGAATACAAATATATTAACCGTGAGGACGATATGGGACTTGTCGGTCTTCGAAAAGCAAAACTTTCCTACAAACCGCAAATTCTTTTGAAAAAATATGTTTGCATACCTAAAACAGAGGTTTGCAAAATGCTTTATAACAGCAACTTCGCCGAGGAGGACAACACTTTCTGCGACGAGTTGTTCGGAAAATATTTTAAATACTGCAAATATTTGGAAAAGGACGGTAAAATAGTATCTTCTTGTTTTGCGTTTGACTGTAAAATCGGGGAGAAAACTGCAAAATATATATTTGCCGTTGCAACCGACAGTGAGCAAAGAAACAAAGGTTACGCGACCGAACTTTTAAACAAAATAAGAAATGAAAGTGATGCGGTTTTAATTTTACGCCCCGCAAACAGGGACTTAATTTCCTTTTACAAAAAGTTAGGGTTTAAAACTTTTAACGCCACTAACGAACAAAGCGATTTTGCCGTAATCCCTTGCGATGACCTTTTAAATTTGGCAAAAGATCATAAAGAAACAAGCGGTAATTACACGCTTATGTATTTAAGTGATAATGAGGAAAATTTCGAAAATATTTATTTTCCGTACAGTATGCCGTAAAAAAGCCGAGTGTTCTTTAAAGGACACTCGGTTTTAGTGTTAGTCGTTCTTGTTGTCGTCTTGTCTGTTCTTGTTATCGTTTTTGTTTTGATTTTGTTTGTTTTTGTTCTGGTTATTTTTGTTTTGGTCGTTACGATTTTTATTGTTTTCCATTAAAAATCACCCCGCTTTCACAGTTATTATCTGTTTTAAGCGGGGTGATTATTCTAAATTTTAAATAAATTTTGTGCGTTTTTAAAGGTAGCGGTTAAAACCTCGTTTAAAGGTATTTGCTTTATTTCCGCCAATTTTTCGGCGGTGTATTTAATAAATGCCGAATGGTTGGTTTTCCCCCTAAACGGTTCGGGGGCTAAATAGGGTGCATCGGTTTCAAGCAAAATTCTGTCTAAAGGTGCATTTTTTGCAACGCTCGGCAGTGCTTTGGCATTTTTAAAGGTTAAAACACCGCCGATTCCTAAATACATACCAAGATTTAAAATTTCCTCTGACATTTCCACACTGCCCGAAAAAGCGTGAACAACACCTTTTGGTTTATATTGCTTTAAAATTTCAAGCATATCGCCGTGTGCTTCACGGTCATGCACCAAAACAGGCAAATCATACTCTTTGGCAAGTTCAAGTTGCGCTTTGAAAAATTCTTCTTGTTTCGGTTTATTTTCCTTGTTCCAATAGTAATCAAGCCCGATTTCGCCCACCGCAACGCACTTTTCGTGGTTTAAAAGCAATTTAATGTCGGATATCTTGTCACCGTCTTCTACATTTTCGGGGTGAATACCTACTGCCGCATAAACAATATCATACCTTTCGGCAAGTTCTATTGCTTTAAAACTTGTTTCTTTATTTATACCGCAGGTAATAATTCCGCCAACGCCCGATTGCTTTAACGAGAATATTAAATCGTCCAAATTCGCACTGAAAACTTTATCGTCATAATGTGCGTGGGTATCAAAAATAAGGGGTTTTAAGTTTTCCAAAATAATCACCTAATCTTACTGCCTGCGGGTACACCGTCTAAAAATACTACCTTAATTTCTTCGCCGCAATCCGCCGCTAAAATCATACCCTGCGATTCAATACCGCAAAGGGTGGCGGGTTTAAGGTTGGAAACCAAAATTACCGTTTTGCCTACAAGTTCCTTTGGGGTATAAAATTTAGCAATACCCGATGCAACTGTGCGTTCGCCCTTACCGTCGTTTAAGGTTAATTTTAAAAGTTTTTTGGCTTTCGGTACTGCTTCGCAAGCGGTTACTGTTGCGGCGGTAAGTTCTACCTTTGCAAAATCTTCAATTCCTATTTGTTCGCTTGTTACAACATTTTCGGCAGTTTCTTTTTTGTTTTCTTCCTGTTCTGCATTAAGTTCGGCTAAAACCTTTTCGGCATCAAGACGTGCAAAAAGCGGGGTGGCGGTTGCTACCGAATATTCCTTAACCGCACCGAAAGAAAGTTCGGTATTTTCGGTACAAAGTTGTTCTTTTACACTGTCACAACTCTGCGGCATAACGGGGGAGAGCATAACGCTTAAAAGACGGATACATTCAAGCAAATTGTAAAGCACGGTGTTAAGACGGTCTTTGTTTGCCTCGTCCTTTGCCAAACTCCAGGGTGTGGTTTCGTCAATATACTTGTTACAACGCTTTGCAAGGTTCATAACCGTTTCAATCGCTTCGGCGTTGTGGTAAATATCCATTAAGTTTTTGTATTTTTCTATCGTTTTGTTTGCTTCTTCGATAAGTTCCCTGTCGCATTCTTGCGCTATTTCGCCGAAAGACGCCTTACCGCCGAAATACTTATTGGTCATAGCAACCGAGCGGTTTACAAGGTTACCCAAAGTATTTGCAAGGTCGGTATTAAATTTATTTATAAGGTTTTCATAGGTAAATGTACCATCCTGCGAAAAGGAAACTTCGCTTAAAAGGTAATACCTAACGGCATCAATACCAAAGCGTTTTGCAAGTTCGTCCGCATAAACTACATTTCCTTTTGATTTACTCATTTTATCTTCGCCTACAAGTACCCACGGATGTCCCAAAACCTGTTTAGGCAAAGGCAGACCTAAAGCCATTAAAATTATAGGCCAGTAAATTGTATGGAAACGGACAATATCTTTGCCTATAACGTGCAAGTCGGCAGGCCAAAGTTTTCGGTATAATTCCGAATTTTCTTCGGTGTCATAACCTATACCCGTAATAT
>CAMFZK010000064.1 GCA_946006915.1 uncultured Clostridia bacterium | reverse complement strand
ATAATTTAACGGCTAACGCAATGCTTGACGTTGTTAACGTGCTTTACACAAAAGACGAATTTATAAAGCGGGTGGAAGAGTGCCAAAATCTGCAAAACAAAAATTAAAACCTATTTATATTTTGGATATTTTAAGGGAACGAAGCGACGAGGAAAACCCCTTAACCGCCGCCGAAATTTGCCGACATCTTGAAAGCTACGGTATATCGGCAGAGCGTAAGTCGGTTTATTCGGATATAGATGCTCTTTGCGAATACGGGTGCGATATTATAAGAAGTTTTTCGCCTAAAAAGGGCTTTTTTCTTGCAAGCCGTGAGTTTGAGGAGGCGGAAATCTACCTTTTGTGTGACGCTGTGCGTACCGCTAAATTTATAAGTCCCAAAAAGACAAGGGAATTGGTTTCTAAACTGGACGGTATGTTAAGTAAAAACCAATTAGCCGACAGGGAAAAGAATATTTATTTTGATGCAGGGCAAAAATGCCAAAACGAAGAAATTTATTATAATATAGACAGTATTTCAAGGGCAATTGCCAAACATAAAAAGATAAAATTTACATATACCGCAAGGACCCTTTCGGGCAGAAATATACAAAAATATGAAAAGGAAATGACGGTAAGCCCCTATGCCCTTACCTGGCAGGACGACCATTATTACCTTATAGGCAATTACGATAAGTACGATAATTTAATTCACATTCGGTTGGACAGAATAAGCGGTACAAAGATTACCGAAACTAACGCACGCCATTTCAGCGAAGTGAGTGATTATAAGGACTTTTTTGATATTTCGGACTATACCAACCGTCTTTTCGGTATGCATTCGGGCAAACTTGAAACCATTGAACTTTGTTGCAACAAAAGAATTACCGAACAGGTTTTTGACCGCTTTTCCGAAAATATTTTCATAACTAATGTAACCGATAATGAATTTAGTTTTTCATATAAAGCCGCAATAAGCGAAGCACTTGTTACATTTATTTTAAATTTTGGGGACAGTATTAAGGTAATAAAACCCGAATCGCTCAAAAATATGGTAAAAGAGCGGATAAAAAACGTGCTTAATTTGTACGAAAATTAAATAATTTGCACTTGTAAATAAAAGAAAAAATTGGTATAATAACAGTTGTATTTTATGTTCGAGGTTGAGGAAGAAATGAAAAAAATCGGTTTTGATAATGCAAAATACATAAGTTTGCAATCACAAAAAATAAGGGACAGAATAGAACAGTTCGGCGATAAACTTTATCTTGAATTCGGCGGAAAACTTTTTGACGATTTTCACGCCGCAAGGGTTTTGCCCGGTTTCCTGCCTGACGCAAAGGTAAAAATGCTTATGGAACTTAAGGACGAGTCCGAAATTGTTATAGCAATCAATGCCGATGCAATAGAAAAAAACAAACGCCGAGGCGACCTTGGTATTACTTATGACTTGGAAACTTTACGTTTAATTGACGCTTTCCGTCAAATCGGGCTTTATGTAGGAAGCGTTGTTATTACCTGCTATACCGGTCAACCTTTGGCACAAAATTTTGAAAAACGGCTTATTTCGCTCGGTATAAAGGTTTACCGTCATTATCCGATAGAGGATTATCCCTCTAATGTATCGCTTATCGCAAGTGAGGACGGTTTCGGCAAAAACGATTATATTGAAACCACAAGAAAACTTGTTGTAGTAACCGCACCGGGTCCGGGAAGCGGAAAAATGGCAGTTTGCCTTTCCCAACTTTACCACGAACATATAAGAGGGATTAAAGCGGGTTATTCAAAGTTTGAAACCTTCCCCATTTGGTCAATACCCCTTAAACACCCCGTAAACGTGGCTTACGAAGCCGCTACGGCAGACCTTAACGACGTTAATATGATAGACCCCTTCCATTTAGAGGCATACGGCAAAACCACCGTAAACTATAACCGTGATATTGAAATTTTCCCCGTGCTTAACTCTATTTTGGAAACCATTTTGGGTGAATCGCCCTATAAAAGCCCCACCGATATGGGGGTTAATATGGCGGGCTTTGCAATATTTGACGATGAGGCGGTTAAAAACGCCGCAAAACAGGAAATTATCCGCAGATATTATAATGCACTTGTAAGCGCAAGACAGGGTATGGCAGACCCTGCCGACGCCGCAAGAATAGAACTTTTAATGAAACAGGTGGGTGTTACGGTTAAAGACCGCCCAGTTGTGGAGGCGGCACTTAAAAAAGCCGAATTGACCGATGCCCCCGCAACCGCAATAGAATTGCCGGACGGCACTATTGTAACCGGCAAAACTTCAAGTCTTTTGGGTGCATCATCTTCAATGCTTTTAAACTGCTTAAAGGTGCTTGCCGGTATTCCGGACGGAATTGATTTAATTTCCCCCACCATTATTGAACCGATACAAAAACTTAAAACCGAAATTATGGGCAATCGCAACCCTCGTCTTCATACTGACGAAGTGTTAGAGGCACTTTCAATTTGTGCCGTTACAAGCGATGTTGCCAAAAAAGCACTCGAACAAACAAGCAAACTAAAGGGACTCGAGGCACATTCAAGCGTGATTTTATCACGGGTGGACGAAAATGTCTTTAGAAAATTAGGTGTTAATATTACCTTTGAACCCAAATACCAAACCAAAAAACTTTATCATCAATAATATATATGTATGGGCGGACATTGTTCGCCCGTTATTTTTTCAAAAAGTTTTAAAAAATGTTTGACATATTGATTTTTGTGTGGTAGAATACTTTAACGTGAAATATTATGCGAAATTATGTTTTGCAATATTTTCGCAATACTAAAGAAAGGAGACGATGAAACAGTGCCTACGTTTAACCAATTGGTTCGCAGCGGTCGTGAAACTGTTGAGAAAAAGGCAAAAGCCCCCGCTCTCTTAAAGGGTTACAACTCTATGAAGCGTGAACTCACAAATAACGATTCTCCGCAAAAACGCGGCGTTTGCACAGCCGTTAAGACTTCTACACCTAAAAAGCCAAACTCTGCGCTTCGTAAAATTGCAAGAGTACGTCTTTCCAACGGAATCGAAGTATCTGCTTATATTCCCGGTATCGGCCACAATTTGCAGGAACACAGCGTTGTTCTTATCCGTGGCGGACGTGTTAAAGACTTACCTGGTGTACGTTACCATATCGTACGTGGCAGTCTTGATACTCAAGGCGTTGCAAACAGAATGCAGAGCCGTTCAAAATACGGTGCAAAACGTCCTAAAACAGGTGCAAAATAATTAAGTAGACTTTATTCTCTGCTGCAATATCAAGCGGCGGCTTATATATATCAGTAAGCCCTTGCTTGGTGCCACGGGGAAGTCAACTCGAGTACCTATGATATCATCATTATGAAGGAGGGAAGCAAAGTGCCAAGAAGAGGCTTTATTGCTAAACGTGACGTATTGCCGGACCCGCTTTACAATTCAAAGGTGGTTACCCGTCTTATCAACAACATTATGCTTGACGGTAAGAAAGGTGTAGCACAAAAGATTGTTTACGGTGCGTTCGACATTATCAGTGAAAAAACAGGGAAGGACCCGCTCGAAGTGTTCGACGCTGCAATGGAAAATGTAATGCCCCAACTCGAAGTTAAAGCAGTTCGTAAGGGCGGTGCAACCTATCAGGTTCCGTTTGAAGTTCGTCCCGAAAGAAAACAAACTCTTGGTCTTCGTTGGTTAACAACCTATAGCCGCAACCGTTCTGAAAGAACAATGAAAGAACGTCTTGCAGGCGAAATTATGGACGCTGTTAACGGCATCGGCGGTGCTGCTAAAAAGCGTGAAGACACACACAAGATGGCAGAAGCAAACAGAGCGTTTGCACATTACAGATGGTAGTTTTAAATTTGAGATTTATATGTTAACCGCTTGAGCGGTATGGAGGTTTATATGCCAAGAAAGGTATCTCTTGAAATGACAAGAAATATTGGTATTATGGCCCACATCGACGCCGGTAAAACCACCACCACAGAGCGTATCCTTTTCTACACCGGTATTAACCGTAAGATGGGTGAAACTCATGATGGCGGCGCAACCATGGACTGGATGGAGCAAGAGCAAGAAAGAGGTATTACAATTACCTCTGCCGCTACCACCTGTTTCTGGAAGGACCATCGTATCAATATTATTGACACCCCCGGTCACGTTGACTTTACTGTTGAAGTTCAGCGTTCACTCCGTGTACTTGACGGTTCTGTAACCGTTTTGTGTGCAAAGGGCGGTGTTGAGCCACAGTCTGAAACCGTTTGGCGCCAGGCTGACGAATACCGTGTACCCCGTATGATTTACATTAACAAAATGGACATTATGGGTGCCGACTTCTACCGTGTTCTTAGTATGATTAAAGAACGCTTCAACTGTAACGCTGTTCCGATTCAGCTGCCTATCGGTTCTGAAGACACCTTTAAAGGTCTTATTGACTTATTAAAGATGAAGGCAATCGTTTATTACGATGACCTTGGAAAAGATGTTAGAGAAGAAGATATCCCCGAAGATATGGTAGAACTTGCTAACAAATACCGTACAAATCTTGTTGAAACAATAGTTGAACAAGATGAAGCACTTATGGAAAAATACTTCGAAGGTGAAGAACCCTCTGTTGAAGAGATGAAGAAAATTATCCGTAAGGCAACAATAGCAAATGAAATGGTACCGATTTGCTGCGGTACTTCTTACAGAAACAAGGGTGTTCAGCCCTTGCTTGACGCTGTTGTTGATTATATGCCGGCTCCGACCGACATTGAAGCAATCAAAGGTATCAACCCCGATACCGAAGAAGAAGAAGTTAGACATTCTTCAGACGATGAACCCTTTGCGGCTCTCGCATTTAAGATTGCTACCGACCCGTTCGTTGGTAAAATCTGCTTCTTCCGTGTATACTCCGGTTCTGTTAATGCGGGCAGCGGTGTATACAACTCTGTTAAGGATAGCAAGGAACGTTTAGGACGTATCCTTCAAATGCACGCAAACCACAGAGAAGATATTGAAACCTGTTATGCAGGTGATATCGCTGCTGCGGTTGGTTTAAAGAATACCACCACCGGTGATACTCTTTGCGACGAAAAGCACCCCGTTATCCTTGAATCCATGAATTTCCCTGAGCCGGTTATTCGTGTTGCTATTGAACCGAAAACCAAAGCAGGTCAGGAAAAAATGGGTCTTGCACTTGCAAAACTTGCTGAAGAAGACCCGACCTTTAAAGCATACACCGATGAAGAAACCGGTCAAACAATTATTGCCGGTATGGGTGAATTACACCTTGAAATCATCGTTGACAGATTGCTTCGCGAATTTAAAGTTGAAGCAAACGTAGGCGCACCTCAGGTTGCTTACAAAGAAAGTATTACTAAGTTCGTTGACCACGAAACTAAGTATAAACGTCAGTCGGGCGGTTCAGGTCAATACGGTCACGTTAAGATTAAACTTGAACCCAACGAAACCGGCAAGGGCTACGAATTTATCAACGCTGTTACCGGCGGTAGCATTCCTAAGGAATACATCCCCGCTGTTGACCAAGGTATTCGCGGTTCTTTACAGGCAGGTGTACTTGCAGGTTATCCTGTAGTTGACGTTAAGGTTACTCTTTATGACGGTTCATATCACGAAGTTGACTCTTCGGAAATGGCATTTAAGATTGCCGGTTCTATGGCATTCAAGGAAGCATGCCGTTTGGCATCTCCCACATTGCTTGAACCCATTATGAAGGTTACCGTTACCGTTCCGGAAGAGTATATGGGCGACGTTATCGGCGACCTTAACTCACGCCGTGGCGAAATTCAGGGCTTTGAAGACCGTGCAGGCATTAAGCAAATCAATGCACGTGTACCGCTTGGTGATATGTTCGGTTACGCTACCGACCTTCGTTCCAAAACACAGGGACGCGGTCAGTATGTAATGGAACCCGACGGTTACAAAGAAGTTCCTAAGAGCATTGCTGAGAAGATTATTTCTTCAAGAGCAAAGAAAGACTAATTAGTACTTGAAATTCAAGTATAAATTTGGTAAACTATATTTAT
>CAMFZK010000063.1 GCA_946006915.1 uncultured Clostridia bacterium | reverse complement strand
TTTAAGATGGGAAAGGAACACCAAGGTCGTTAGCGGCTTCCATCTTAAAACGGTTGAGTGCTTCTTTTGCTTCGGGTACTACATAATTAGATTTTGACATTTTTATACTCTCCTAAAAAATTGTTTTGCGTTTGCAATATTATCTTGTGAAAATGTTAAAAGTTTATAAGAGGTAAATTATGAATAAAAAGGGATTTTTTGTTTTAAATTTTAAAAACACAGTTTATTTGACTTTGAATTGTTTTTATGATATGATTTAAGGAGTATTTGAGGCAAGGAAGTGGAGAAGTGAGCAGGAAGTGGCAAAAGGTTATAACTGCTAAAAGGGGTTTATTTGAACTTAATTTGAAAGACGTTTTTAAATATGAAGATTTAATAAAAATGTTTGTAAAACGCAATTTTATAAGCCATTACAAACAAACGGTTTTAGGGCCGCTTTGGTATGTTATTTCGCCTCTTATTACTTCGGTTTTGTTTACCGTTGTTTTCGGTAAAATTGCAAATATCTCTACCGACGGTGTACCGCAGTTTTTGTTTTATATGGCGGGAAACACCGTTTGGAATTATTTTGCCACCTGTTTAACAAGCACTTCAAACACATTTACGTCAAACGCACATCTTTTCGGAAAGGTGTATTTTCCACGGCTTACAATGCCTATTGCTACCGTAATTTATTCTGCAATAAGTTTTGTTATTCAGTTTGTAATTTTCATTGGTTTTTTAATTTATTTTGTAATGTCGGGTGCGGTTTTAAGTCCTAATTTATTTATATTGCTCACCCCGATTTTGCTGATTCATATGGCGGCACTCGGAATGGGTTTTGGAATTATTGTATCCTCACTAACCACCAAATACCGTGATTTAAGCGTTTTGGTAAGTTTCGGCATTCAACTTTTTATGTATATTACCCCTATTGTTTATCCCGTTTCTGCGCTTTCCGGCAAATGGAAAACGCTTATAATGTTAAATCCTATGGCACCTATTGTAAACAATTTTAGGTATGCTTTTTTGGGATGCGGAAAACCTGAATGGGGATATTGGCTATTGAGCGCCGTAATAACATTTTTAGTGTTATTATTCGGAATCGTACTTTTTAACCGAGTTGAAAAAGACTTTATGGATACTGTTTAATTTGGGGGACTTTTAATGGATAATGAATTGATGCTAAAAGTCGACAATGTTTATAAAGAATATAAATTAGGTGCAATAAACGGCAGAACCTTAACCGCCGATTTTCAAAGTTTTATTGCCAAAATTTTAAAAAGGGAAGACCCCAATTCTAAAATAGGCAGTAAAACTTACGGCAAAAACGAAACTTTTCATGCCTTAAAAGGGGTTAGTTTTGAATTAAAAAAGGGTGAAACATTAGGGATAATCGGCGGTAACGGTGCGGGCAAATCCACACTTTTAAAACTTATATCTTCGGTCACTTCACCCACAAGCGGTACTATTTATTTAAACGGCAGGGTTGCCTCCCTTTTAGAAGTGGGAACGGGTTTTCACCGTGAACTTACAGGACGGGAAAACATTTACCTAAACGGCGCAATTCTTGGTATGACCAAGGAGGAAATTGATTTAAAAATCGAAGACATTATCGACTTTTCGGAAGTAAGGCAGTTTATTGACACCCCCGTAAAGCGCTATTCAAGCGGTATGTATGTAAAACTTGCTTTCTCGGTTGCGGCACATCTTGACAGCGAAATTATTATTATGGACGAAGTGCTGGCGGTGGGTGATGTTCGTTTTCAGGAAAAGTGTATAAGCAAAATGCGGTCATTGGCAAGTGAGGGACGTACAATTCTTTATGTAAGCCACAATATGAACACGGTAAGGCAGTTGTGCGACCGCTGTGTCGTTTTGGATAAAGGCGAAAAGATTTTTGACGGTGATACCGAACAGGCGATAGCGGTTTATTTAGGCAAAAATTTAACCGATTTTGATACTTTTGTAGATTTTTCGCAAGTGACACGTCCTAAAGGGATTACAAATGATATTAAGATTTTGTCCTTTAAACTTGACGGTAAACAGGATAGTTTTTTTGAAAATGACGAAAAACTGAACTTTAGTATTAAGTGGCATTGCCTTAAAAATTTAGAAAACTTTAGGTTTGAATTGGCTTTAAAAAATTCCAACGATAATCCAATTGGTTTTGCGTTTAGCAATGTGATTGAAAAAGCGGAAAAGGGCAAAACTTATACTACACATTTTTCTTTTGATATTTCTAATCTGCAACGGGAAAAATATTCGGCACGATTCGGCTTTTCGCAAACCGACAGTATGGGCAATAACGTATATTTAGACTACATAGACCGTGCGTTTTGTTTTGAAATTATTAAGGACAATTATAATTTTAAAAATAAAAAATCGCTCTATTGGGGTAGTGTTAAACTAAACGATATCACGTTTTTTACCGAAAACAGTTAAAAATAAAACCATCGGGCGAACCGATGGTTTTATTTTTAATGGTGATGATGGTGATGATGACCGTGCGAATGGTGGGTTTCGTCTACGCAACATTCTTTTGCACTGCAGTTTTCATCTTCGGTTTCAAGTTCAAGGGTACTGTGGAAAATACCGTGTTCTAAAAGTTCCGCTTTCACTTTTTGCTTAATCTCGGTGGGGTTTGCGTTTGTTACAATATGCATTGTAGCGTAGTTTGAATGGCCGTCGGTACTCCAAATGTGAATGTGATGAACGTCCTTTATACCATCAATTTCAAGCAGATGATTTGTAATTTCACTACTCGAAATACCGTCGGGTATTTTAATGGTAAACAGATTAAAAATGTCTTTTAAATTTTTAAGGGTGTTAATAAGAATAAACAATGCTACAGCGATGGACATTAGGGCGTCTATTAAAGAAATATCGGTAAACTTCATTACAATAGCACCGATAAGCACAACAACCCAGCCAAGCACATCTTCCAGCATATGCAAATTTACCGCTTTTTGGTTAATAGAGTCACCCTCACGAGTGAAATAAGCCGCTACAAAGTTTACAACAACACCGATAACGGCAAAAACTATCATTCCGTTATAGTTGATTTCGACAGGGTTAATAATTCTTTTAACGGCGTTTATTATAACAAAAACCGACCCGATAAGCAAAATAACCGTTGTAATAATACCGCCTATAACCGAATAACGGGCATAGCCGTAGGTGTAGATATCATCGGGTTGTTTTTTGCTTTTCTTTTCAAGAAAGTAAGAAATACCAATACTCGCCGCATCACCGATATCGTGTATTGCGTCCGAAATAATGGCAACACTTCCCGTGAAAATACCGCCTATAAATTCAAAAACCGAAAATGCTAAATTAAGTATAAAAGCAATTAAAATATTGTGTTGGGTTTTCATAATTCCTCCTATTGACATACCTTAAAAATTACTGTACAATATGTTCGGTATCTTACCTTTTGTATGATAATACATTGTGCTAAAGTTTTCAATAAATAATTTATGACTTTTGTAAGATAATGAACATTTTTTAAAAATTGTACGGGAGAATTTTATGGACAGACGGCAAAAGAAAACACGGGAATCTATTTTTAAAGCGTTTAGTTTGCTTTTGGAAACCAACCGTTACGAACATATAACGGTGCAGGATATTATAGACAAAGCGGACATAGGAAGAAGTACCTTTTACACCCATTTTGAAACCAAAGATATGTTGCTTAAAGAAGTGTGCCATGATATTTTTGCCCATATATTTGACAATGAACTTTGCAGTTATAAGGGCGATAAAAACGATTTGCAGTCACGCCTTGCACATATTCTTTGGCATTTTAAGGAAATTGAAAAGGAGATTTTCGGTATATTAGCATCCGCAAGCGGGGATTTGTTTATAGGTTATTTAAAAGAAAACCTTAATTTGCTGTTTAAAATGTACTTGGCGGATTTTAAAACCGATGTGCCTGCCGATTTTTTGCTGAATTACCTTGTGGGCAGTTTTTGCGAAACGGTTAAATGGTGGGTTAATAATAAAATGACCGAACCGCCCGAAACGGTTGCAAATTATTTTATGGCGGTAATAGAAACGCATTAAAATATTCGGTTTGTTAAGATAAAAAAACGGCTCTCTTGTGTAAAGCAAGCTCTTAACTTAATGACATTGCTCATCATAGGGAGTTACTTTTTAATGTGATATAACGTTTTATAAAATACTGTGAGGTTTTTGCTTTCTGTTTCGTGTAATAAGTGAAAGGACAAAAAAGTATCTTTCGGAAAGGAGTAAAAGTCAATGGATAACGGTGCAAGTAGCTACCGCCGTTTCCGTGACGACGGTGATGAAAGCGGTTTAGTAGAAATCATAAGGGATTATAAAGACGGTCTTATTCTCTATCTTAACAGTTTTGTCGGCAACATACGTACCGCAGAAGAACTTGCAGAGGATACCTTCGTACTTCTTGGTATAAAGAAACCGAAAGACAAAGGAAATGGCTCTTTTAAAACTTGGCTTTACACAATCGGACGGAATGGGGCAATTGATTATTTAAGACGAAATTTCAAACGAACTGAACTCTCTATTGACGATTGTCCGGATCTTATGAGCGAAGAACAAGAACTTGAATTATCCTACATTCAGAAAGAAAGAAAAATTATAGTCCACCGCGCTATAAAAAAACTGAAATCAGAATACAGACAAATACTATGGCTTATTTATTTTGAAGATTTCAGCAATAAGGAAGCGGCGGCAGTGATGAAGAAAAGTGTTCATAACATCGAAACCCTTGTGTATCGTGCCCGTAAATCACTTAAATCACAACTTGAAATGGAGGGCTTTCAATATGAAGAATTATAATGAAATGGCAAATGATGTTCTTCGTCGAATTGGAGAACACGAAACCGAAAAAAGAAACAGAAGAAAAATTGCGAAAAGAGTGGTAGCGCCGATTTTTGCGGTTTGCCTTGTGTCTATTCTTGGCATAGGTTTATGGAAGGGCAATTTTTTAAAAACCACACCGCCAACTGAACTGGATGACTCAACTATAATTGGAGAAAAGGATTGGATTGATGATACAAACAAAGAAAAGTTTAAAAGCATCATTTTGCTATCATCAGTAAACAAAAATATACAACAAAAAAATATCGTGTTGCAAAAAGAAATTGAATTGCCATTACAGTATAATATTGAAGTAACTGATATTAGAAATCTTGGGCAAAACGAAATTGAAAGCATTGTAAATAAGAAAAAAGCGCAATTAAGTAATCAATTGTCGGAAATGGGAATAGAAGAAAACCCTTCCGGCGTATCAAGGGGTTCTGTTGATGTAAGAGAAAATGTTATTATCACAAGCTTGGCAATAGGCACTTTTCTTATTAAAGCAGATGATTATAGTCAGATTAAAAGTATAAATGTTAAAAATAGTTCTGAATTTGGACAAGTGGAATTTGTTTTACTTTCAAATTCGATTGATTTAAAAGACAGTTTTCCTCACGGAACTAATATTACAATAGATGGTGAAATCTGCGCAAATATCATGAAAGATATGCAACAGGAAAAAGGTCATTTTGAAATTAATTGGCGACATTCTTTAAAGGTAAAAGAAGAAATTAATAATAATCCAAATATTGATTTAAGCTCATTTTTTGATTCAATGACTATTACTATTGAGTATAAAGACGGTTCAACAGAAGTAACCAATATTGATATTAATTTCAATAAGGATGGCACAATAATTATTATTCCCAGAGAAATGACTAAAAAGTCTTAAAACCGAACCGCCCGAAACGGTTGCAAATTATTTTATGGCGGTAATAGAAACGCATTAAAATATTCGGTTTGTTAAGATAAAAAAACGGCTCCCTTGTGTAAAGGGAGCTGGCTGCGGAGCAGACTGAGGGATTGTTTTGCAATATTAAAAAATTTGGAAACTTACTTGTCCGTGCGGCAATCCCTCCGTCAAAACTGAAGTTTTGCCACCTCCCTTTACACAAGGGAGGCGTTTTTTCTAATATTCAAACATTTATATAAATTGTAATTTTATATTACCTTACTTAAAAAGTCTTTAAGTCGGGGGCTTTTGGGGTTTGTGAAAATTTCTTCCGGTGTGCCTTGTTCCATAATAA
>CAMFZK010000062.1 GCA_946006915.1 uncultured Clostridia bacterium | reverse complement strand
AATCAGAACTGTTTGACGCAATTAAGCAAGACGGTTCACTTCCACGCAAAACATTTTCAATGGGACACGCCGCCGATAAACGCTTTTATATTGAAGCAAGAAAAATATAAATTAGCGCAGGTTTTTCCATTTTTTTACTGTCGAAAAAAGTTATATTTTGTTGACATAACTTGTAAAATATTATATAATTTAATTTGTGTTTTAAGGAGGGATTAGGTGCAAAAAATTAAAAAGGGCAGCAGTTTAATTTTATGTTTTGTCTTATTGTTTGTTTCGGCTTTTGTGACTTCTAAAAAACTATCTGCCGAAACAATTAAAATAGGCGTTATTGCAGAACCGGGTGTAACCAAAATCGGTGTTGTACTTCGTTCCTCTCCTTGCAAAGACCCGGCTAATCCCGGCGGTAATAAAATCATCACCCTTTGGGACGGGGATATTCTTACCATTTTGGGTTCTGAAAACGACAGTTGCGGTGAAAATCATATTTGGTATAAAGGCACTTGTGTAAAAAACGGCAATTCGTATACCGGTTACATACGTGACGATATGATAGTTATTTCGGACTATAACACCGACCCGACATTTGAGCAACAATTAGCGGATTTTCCGGAAAGTTACCACGAAGATTTGAAAAAACTTCACTCATTATACCCCAATTGGACTTTTAGGGCGGATAAGCTAGATCTTACATTTTCCGAAGCGTTAGCAAAGGAAGACTATGCAAACTATAAATTGATTAACGGTTCTAACCTTTCTTTGCGTTCAATGCGTAAGGGTTGCTTCGATTGGAATACCGCCACCTGGATAAACTACGAGGGTGCTTGGTACGGTGCTTCACGTGAACTGATTGCCTATTATATGGACCCGAGAAACTTCTTAAACGCAACCGATGTTTTTGTTTATATGAAACAGGGGTACGAACCAAATAAACAAACCTTAGAGGGTATAGAACAAATAATAAAGAACACTTTTTTGGACGCTACCGTCGCCGACAGCAATGATGAGTTTTACGGAAAAAGATATGCCGAAGTTATTATGGAAGCGGCAAAACAGTCCTCCGTAAGCCCGTATATTTTGGCATCTACAATCATTCAGGAACAGGGTATAAACGGTGCTACGCTGGGCAAAGGGTATGTTTATAACGGTGTTACGGTTTATAACTTTATGCATTGGAAAGCAACAGGGAAAACTAACCAAGATATTATAAATAACGGTGCGGCTTTTGCATATACCAGCGGATGGACTACACCGTCTAAATCTATTATTGGAGGAGCGGTTCTTTACGGTAAAAACTATGTTGCAATAGGGCAGGATACATATTTTTACAAGAACTACAATATAATCGGTTCGGCAAATGTCAACCATCAATACGCACAAAACGTTGCGGACTCTTATTCCTCGGCTAAAAAGTTAGCAAAAATGTATAACGATAATACGGAGGTTGAGTTAACTTTCAGAATACCTGTTTATAAGGACAATTCTTTACCGTCTGCAGTTTCGCCGTATCCTGAAAAATCGGATAAATTAAATAATTATTACATAAAAGACATTGAGGCGTACGGTTTAACCCCTGTGTTTGATAAATTCGGTTATGAATATTCATTATCGGTAAACGGTGACAGCAGTATTTACGTGGAATTGTTTGACGGTACTTCGCTCCAATCACCTAATACTTTTAATTTAAATGTAGGTGACAATACAGTAGTACTTACCGTAAAATCGCAAACGGGATTTACAAACGATTACATAATAAGTGTTCATTCATCGGCAAACTGCACCTTAACCGTTACAAACAATAAAGGCGATGTTGTGGCACCTAACGTTATTAACGGCGATACTAACGGTGACGGTCAGGTGACATTAAGCGATTTATCTAATGTCAGGTTGCACTTATTGGGTAAAATTACACTTACGGGCGACCGTTTCTACGCTGCGGATACTAATAAAGACGGTCAAATTTCTTTGAGTGATTTAAGTAATATACGCTTACATTTAATAGGGAAAATCACACTTAAATAGTGGGGGAAGTAAAATGAAAAAAATTATTTCTTTAATTACGGCTTTGGCGGTAATATTTTCGGTAGTTTTATTTGGTACTGTTAATGCCTCTGCGGCATCTTCTTCTTTAAAATTCAGTGCAAATTCAGTCGAAGTTGGCAGTAAAGTTACCGTTACGGCGGTTTTGCAAAACAGTGCGGAAATGATTGACGCACAGTGCAGAATCACTTACAATGAATCAGTCCTCAAGTATGAATCAGGTTCGGCGGACGGCGGTGCGGGTGTTTTAACCTACGTTTCGAAAGAAGGAAATGCAACTAAATACACGATTACCTTAACTTTTACTGCTTTTGCAGTAGGTCAAAGCCAAATTCAGATTAAGGACTGCAAATATACATATTTCGGTCCGGAAGGTTTAGCAAAAGAAGAATCTTTTGGCGGACAAACCGCAACCATTACCGTTAAGGATAAAGCCCTTTCCAATAATGCAAATTTAAAATCCCTTTCGCTTAATGTCGGCTCACTTTCGCCTAAATTTTCCCAAAGCAGAACTTCGTATACCGCAAAGGTTACAAACGATGTTACAAAGGTTAATGTCACCGCAAAAGTAGGCGACGGCGGTGCAAAAGTTATAAGCGTTGAGGGTAACAATAACTTAAAAGAGGGCGAAAACAATATTGTTGTAACAGTTCAGGCGGCTGACGGTACTCAAAAAAAATACACAATAGTTGTAACACGTTTAAAAGAGGGAGAAAAAACCGACGAACAGTTGCAACAGGAGGCCGAAGAAGAACTTAAAAGCAAGTTAGAGGCAACTGTAAACGATACCACATACTCGGTTGCTACAGATATTTCGGCAGTTCCTATGTTTAAGGGCTTTACCGTTTCGGCAGCAGAATACAACGGTATTGAAGTGCCTGTTGCTACTGATGAAAAGGGCATTTATACCCTGTATTACTTAAAAAGTGCAGAAAGTGACCTTTTAACACCTTATACTTATGATAAGGAAAACGGAACATTTAAGATACTCAGTTACCTTTCTTTAGGGGATAATTTGTATATTTTTGAAACATTTCCAAGCGAATACAAACCCTATGACGACTTGTATCCCTCTAACCAAACTTTCGGTGATTTTTCGGTTGAGTGTTTTTTAAGCAATGATGAAAAACTTTCGGATTTTTCTTATGTTTACTGTTATTCGGGCGGTGAATACTCGGTTTACAGATATGACAAAAAAGAGGGAACAATGCAACGTTATCCCGAATTTTTAAAAACTACGGAAGTTTTAGAAAATACCGAAAACAAGGATGGTTTCTTTGCAAGATTCAAGACGCTTTCCACAAACGGAAAAGTAATTCTTGTTTGTTTGGCAGTTGCCGTTTTGGGTGCTATTGCTTTAATAGTACTGCTTATAATCTTCTTAATTAAAAAATTCGGTAAAAACAACGCTGAAATTATTTTTGATGATTATGCTAATGATTTTGACGTAATTGAAGAAACCGAAGAAGAAACTGCTGAAGAAACGGAAGAAACACAGGAATAAATTTTTAAATACCGTCTCAAAAAATGGGACGGTATTTTTTAATAAGTGCTAAATTTTAAAAAATATTCATAAATTTTATGGGTGATATTATGAATTTTTTAAAATACGGCGCTTTAACACTATTGGGAATAACTTATTCTGTAATTTTAATTTTCGCAATTAAAAGCCGAAAGCCAATAAAATTTTTGTTGTTAAATGCAGTTTTTGGTGTTGTTTTATTGCTTTTAATTCATTATACAAAAAGGTACACAGGTGCATTTATACCCATAAACGAATACACCGTAATAGGCGGTGCAACTTTAGGTGTGCCTGCAATTATTGGCTTTTTGGTTTTAAATTTTATAATGTGACAGTTTTGGGACATTAACTTTAGTAAAATAGAAAACAGGAGGGAACAGTATGCTAAAATTCATTTTCGGACTTCCGTGTTCCGGCAAAACCTATACCTGCCTGCAAAAAATAAAAGAACTAACCGAACAGGGCGAACAAACGGTACTAATGGTTCCCGAACAGTTTTCTTTTGACTGTGAAAGGGAAGTTTTACGCCTATTGGGGGACAGTTTTGCCTTAAAAACAACCGTTTTAAGCTTTTCCCGTTTGGTGGACGAGGTTGCACGTCAAATAGGCGGTATTTCTGCCCGTGTTTTAAACGAGTCGGATAAAGTAATTTTTATGAATAAGGCATTAAATATTTCGGCAAATGACCTTAAATTATGGGGTAAATATGTTCATTCGGTTAAGTTTTCAAAAACTTTGCTTGAAATTATAAGCGAGTTTAAAATTAACGCAATTAAACCTAACGACTTAAAATCAGCCGCCGCAAATACACAAAAAGTCTCCCTTAAAAATAAACTTTTAGATTTAGCCGTGGTTTACGAAAATTACGATTTACTTACAAACGAACGTTTTATTGACCCGACGGACAACCTTTCACGACTGTATGATAACTTGCTAAAATACCGCTATTTTGAAAATAAAACGGTATTTTTGGATTCTTTTAAGGGTTTTACCGGCGCACAGTTTAAAATATTGGAAAGAATCATTTCACAAGCGAAGGACGTTTATATTTCACTTACCAATGATACCGAAACCGTTAGTGAATTTGATATTTTCACCAATATCCGAACCACCGTTAGTAAACTTCAAAAAATTGCCGAAAAGTATAACGTAACGGTAGAAGAACCAATTATTCTCAAGAATCCACGCTATTCAAGCGGCAGTTTAAATGAACTTGAACGTTTAATGGCGGGAAGACCGATAGAAAATTTAAGTGAAGACAATGCGGTTACGGTTTGCAAAGCAAATACGGTGTTTGACGAAGCAGAATTTACCGCAAGAACTATAAGGCGGTTGGTAAGAACAAAGAATTACCGTTTTCGTGATTTTGTAATCATTGCAAGGGACACCCAAAAATATGCAGACGCTATTGAGTATTCCTGCCAAAAGAATAATGTTCCCTATTTTTCGGACAGGCGTGTACCTCTTTCTTCTATGCCGATAGCGGTTTTGTGCGATTATGCAATTAAAGCGCTGAATTTTTCTAGTGAAAATATTTTCGGCTTTTTAAAATCAGGAATTTCACTTTTAACCACCGAAGAAATTTCCCTTTTGGAAAATTACACCTATTTGTGGAACATAAACGGCGAAATTTGGCTTAAAGAGTGGGATATGAATGTGCGTGGGTTTGTAGCAAGCGAACCTACCGAAAGCGATACTTTAGAACTCAAAGAAATAAACGCTTTAAGAGAAAAAGCAATAAAGCCAATAGTTGAATTTAAAACCGATTTTAAGGGCAACGCTTTTAATATGTGCAAAGCGATTGTAAATTTATTTGAGAGATGTAAACTAACCGACGCTTTAAAAGGTATTTTAGCAAAATTTGGCGAAGAAACCGATGTTTTCACAACCGATGCTTTAAAGCAAAGTTTCGATGTTTTTAACGGCATTTTAGACAGTTTAGTGGTATGTTTCGGAGAAAGAACCCTCAGTAAAGACGAATTTTATGAGGCATTGTCCCTTGCCGTTTCGTATGAAACTATTGGTGTTATACCCCAAAATTTAGACCAAGTAACCTTTGGTGAAGCCGACCGTATACGTCCGTCACGTCCTAAAATTGCATTTATTTTAGGTGCAAATCAGGGCGTTTTCCCAAAATACAGCGATAATTCGGGTGTTTTTCTACTCTCCGAACGCAAAGAGTTGATTGAATTGGGGCTCGGTATTTCGGATAATTCGGTTTACACCGCTATTGAAGAAAACTATTTGGTTTACTGTAATGTTTGTTGTGCTACCGATATGCTTTTTGTTTGTTACAGTTTAAGCAGTTTAAAAGGCGAAGTTTTAGAGCCGTCGGCTTTTGTGCTTTCAATTACAGATAATTTAAACCCCGTTATTACAGGGGAGCCGAAATCACTGACAAAAGATGACAATTTGCCCGAAACCGAAAAATCGCTCTTTTCGGAATTTTGCAGAAGAGCAGGGGATTTAAACGACTTTGCAACGATTAAATCTGCTTTTTGTGACAGTGAAAGCGTAGATAATTTAGTTAAAACATTATCGGCAAACTCCCACAAATCAATCACTAAAGAAAATGCACAAAAATTATTCGGTAAGGATATTTATATGTCCGCAACCAAACTTGATACATTTAACCGTTGCAAATTTTCGTTCTTTTGTAAATACGGAATTAAGCCCCAAAAAATAGAACCTGCGGATTT
>CAMFZK010000061.1 GCA_946006915.1 uncultured Clostridia bacterium | reverse complement strand
ATTATTATTTATTCAACAATCCCTTCGTCAAAACTAAAGTTTTGCCACCTCCCTTTACACAAGGGAGGCGTTTTCCACATTAAAGGATACTTGATAATTTAAGGGTAGAATTATTTAATTTCCTTTAAAAACTCACCTATGCGGTTGATGGCTTCTTTAATATGTTCTACCGAATAACAGTAAGATGCCCGTATAAACCCTTCCCCGCTTTCACCGAAAGCAGTTCCCGGCACTACCGCAACTTTTTTGCTGTAAAGCAGTTTTTCGCAGAATTCCTCGCTTGTCATTCCTGTTGATTTAATTGACGGGAATGAATAAAACGCACCCTTTGGTTCACGACAGGTAAGACCGATTTTATTAAATCCCGAAACCATAAGCCGACGGCGCATATCGTATTCCTTTAACATATACTGCACGTCTTCGTCACAGTTTTTTAGTGCCTCAATAGCGGCATATTGACTGGTTGTAGGAGATGACATAATCGCATATTGATGAATTTTTGTAATTTGGTCAATAATCGGTTTAGGTCCGCAAGCGTAACCCAAACGCCAACCTGTCATAGAAAATGCTTTTGAAAAGCCGTTTACGGTAATTGTGCGTTCATATAACGTATCCAAAGAGGCGGGAGAAACGTGCTTCTTTCCGCCGAAAGTAAGTTCGGCGTAGATTTCGTCAGACAAAACTATAATATCCGTACCCTTTAAAACTTCCGAAATTGCCAAAAGGTCTTCCCTTTCCATAATAGCACCGGTAGGGTTAGAGGGGTACGGAAGAATTAAAACCTTTGTTTTGCTTGTAATTGCATTTTTAAGTTCTTCTGCCGTAAGTTTAAAATCGTTTTCGGATTTAGTATTTACAATAACCGGTTTTCCGCCTGCAAGTGCCGTTATGGGTTCATAGCAAACATAACTCGGCTGAGGAATAATAACCTCGTCCCCCGGTTCAACCAAAGCACGGATAGCGGCATCAATCGCTTCACTTCCGCCCACGGTTACCAAAACTTCATTTTGCGGGTTATATTCCAAGTTAAATTTACGCTTTAAATATGTACAAATTTCTTTTCGAAGTTCAATTAAACCCCAATTAGAGGTATACTTTGTTTTACCCCTTTCCAAGGATTCGATACCTGCTTTTCTTATCTGCCAAGGGGTTTGAAAGTCCGGCTCGCCCACTCCTAAAGAAATAACATCATCCATAGTTGCGGCAATATCGAAAAATTTTCTAATACCCGAGGGTTTCATTTCGGTAACAGTTTTATTTAAAACCTTGCCGTAATCTATCATACCCAAATTTGCCCCCTGTCATCCGACATACCCGATATCAATTCTACATCCATTTCTTTATATCTGCGCATTACAAAGTGGGTTGTGGTAGAGGTTACCGAATCAATAGTTGCAAGTTCTTTTGCGACAAAACGGGCAATATCCTGCAAAGTTTTACCCTTTACTATTACGTTAAGGTCATAGTTGCCCGACATTAAGTAAACCGACTCTACTTCCTTATATTTCATAATTTTTTCGGCAACTTCTTCAAAGCCGAGCCCTGCTTTAGGCACTACATTTACTTCAACTATTGCCGAAACATAAGCGCCGTCCAACTTTTCCCAGTCAATAACTGCCTTATATCCTTTAATCAGTCCCTCTTTTTCAAGTTGCTTAATATAATCTGTAACTTCGCCTGCGGAAATGCCGAGCATTGTTGCAATATCTTCTTCAGAATATTTAGCATTTTTTGATAAGAGTTTTAATACTTCTATTTTCATATATATCACCAAACCTTTTATAAATAATACTATTAGCAGTACTGTATGTCAAGCAAATTAAAGCAATTCATCGTTATAATTCGCCCTGGCACCGCCTATAAATTTCGCCCTTGTACGTGCGGCAATAACAGTTGCCTTGCCGATTTTGTTATTATTAAGCCGAACGGGAACCGCTACCTTTTTAAGGTGCATACCTATAAGCGTAAAACCGATATCAATACCGGCATCCGCTTTAATTTCCTCCACCGCAACGGGATTTTTAAAAGCCGCATAAGCCGCCGTTGCAAACGAACCGCCCGCTTTCGGAACGGGAACAACATTTACCTTTTCGGCAAAGGGTACAGCATCATTTTCAACAATAATTGCACGGTTTAAATGTTCACAACACTGTGCCGCAACAAAAACACCTTTTTGGTTTGCCGCATCATAAATACCGTCAAACACCGCTTTTGCGGTTTCGGGTGAAGAATAAGTACCTATTTTTTCACCTATAACTTCACTTGTAGAACAACCTACAACCAAAATATCTCCCTTTTTGAGTTTTGCGGTTTCAATTATTTCGGTTGCGGTATTGTAACTTTCTTTACGCAAATTTTCAAGCATTTTTAACACTTCCGTTTGATTTTTCTTAATTATAACACTTTTTAACCCAAAATGAAAGAAAAAATACTTGCAAATTTAATATTTTAATGATATTATAGTACTGTTAAATGCAAAGACGAAGAAAAGTAAGTATTTATCGGCTTTAAGAGAGTGTCCGACATCGGCTGTAATCGGACGTAAGCGGCGGTATTTACCGAAGTTCCCTTCAGAGCAGCGGTGCTGAAAATTTTCAGTAGGTGCCGACGGGAAATCCCGTTACAGATTAAGAAAGTGTTTGCTTTTTGCAAAAATGCGGGTGGTACCGCGGAGTTATGTTAATTCACTCCGTCCTGTTTTATGGACGGGGTTTATTTTTTTAGGAGGATAAGTTATGAAACAACAGTTAGAAGCAATTCGCAAAATGGCGGAAGAAGCCATACAGAATGCTAAAGACCAAAGTGAAATCGAAGCACTTCGTGTTAAATATTTAGGTAAAAAGGGCGAACTTACCGCTATTTTAAAGCAAATGGGTTCACTTTCTCCCGAAGAACGCCCCGCTATGGGACAACTTGTAAACCTTGCTAAACAGGCGGTTGAAAACCTTATTGCCGAAAAGCAGGCAAAACTTAAAGCCATGGCACAGCAGGAAAAATTACAAAAGGAAACTATTGATATTACCCTGCCCGCAAAGGTTAAAAAGACCGGTAAACTTCACCCGCTTAATACCGTTCTTGATGATATGATTAACATTTTTACCTCTATGGGATTTGACGTTGTTGACGGTCCGGAGGTTGAAACCGACCATTATAATTTTGAATGTTTAAACGTTCCCGCAGACCACCCTGCAAGGGATATGCAGGACACATTCTACCTTGCCGAAAATTTGTTGCTTAGAACCCAAACTTCTGCCGCACAGATAAGAACAATGGAAAACCGAAAACCCCCTATCCGTGTTATTTGCCCCGGCCGTGTTTTCCGTGCCGACGAAGTTGACGCAACCCATTCCCCTGTTTTCCACCAAATTGAGGGATTGGTTGTTGATAAAGGTATTACAATGTGCGATTTAAAGGGCGTTTTGGAAGAATTTGCACGTGAAATTTACGGTAAAGATACTGCGGTTAAATTCCGCCCCTCTTTCTTCCCGTTTACCGAGCCGTCGGTTGAGGTTGACGTTACCTGTTCGGAATGCGGCGGTAAGGGTTGCCGTGTTTGTAAAGGCAGCGGTTGGA
This sequence comes from uncultured Clostridia bacterium, assembly GCA_946006915.1. Classification (GTDB taxonomy): domain Bacteria; phylum Bacillota; class Clostridia; order Oscillospirales; family Acutalibacteraceae; genus UBA737. The sequence continues at coordinate 2,695 of CAMFZK010000061.1, read as the reverse complement.
TTGAAATATTGGGTGCCGGTATGGTTCACCCCAATGTACTTCGTTCTTGCGGTATTGACCCCGAAGAATATTCGGGATTTGCGTTCGGTATCGGTCTTGACCGTCTTACCACCACACGTTACAAGATAAGCGATATCCGTCTTTTATTCGAAAACGATAAGCGCTTTTTAGACCAGTTTTAAGGGGGAAACATAAAATGAAAATTTCACTTAACGCATTAAAATATTATGTTGATATAAACGTGCCGGTAGAAGAACTTTGCGATAAAATGGTTATGGCAGGTTTTGAGGTTGAAAGTATTGAATGTCAGGGGGACAATCTTAAAAATGTTGTTGTAGGCAGAATTGAAGAAATCAAACCCCACGAAAACAGCGACCATTTGCAGATTTGCCAAATTAACATAGGTAAAGAAGAATTGGTACAAATAGTAACAGGTGCACAAAACGTGTTTGAGGGTGCTTTGGTTCCCGCCGCTTTGGATGACAGTTATCTTCCCTGCGGTGCACACATTGTAAAAGGTAAACTTCGCGGTGTTGAATCCTTTGGTATGTTATGTTCGGGTGAAGAACTTTGCATTACCGAAAGCGATTATCCCGGTGCTTCGGTAAACGGTATTTTAATTTTAAAGGAAACCGAAAAAATCGGTACCGATATGCGTGAAGTTTTGGGACTTGACGATTATGTTATTGACTTTAAAATTACCGCTAACCGTCCCGACTGTAACTGCTTTATGGGTGTTGCAAAGGAAATCGGTGTTGTTTTAGGCACAAAGTTTAAAGCACCCGTTCCCGAATATAAAACAGTAGGTGAAAGCATTAACGATTATATTGATGTTAAGGTTGAAAACTACGATTTATGCCCACGCTATATCGGTAGAATTGTTAAAAATTTAAGAATCAAAGAATCCCCCGCTTGGATGCAAAAATGCCTTATTGCATCGGGTATGCGCCCAATTAACAATATTGTTGATATTACCAACTTTGTTATGCTTGAAACAGGACAGCCGATGCACGCATTTAACTACAACGATTTAGCCAACAAGCAAATTATTGTAAGAAACGCAAAACAGGGTGAGAAAATCACCACTCTTGACGGTAAGGATTATGACTTAACCGAAGATATGCTGGTTATTGCAGACGGTGAAAAACCCTCCTGCCTTGCAGGTATTATGGGTGGTAAGGAAAGCGAAATTGAAGAGGATACAACCGATTTATTTTTGGAATCGGCCAAATTCCGCCGTGATAATATCCGCCATACCGGCAGAACTTTGGGTATTCGTACCGAGGCGAGCGGACGCTTTGAAAAAGGAATTGACATTATTAACGTAGAATACGCTATGGAACGTGCTTTACAGTTAATTTATGACCTTGATGCAGGCGATATTATTGACGGTGTTTTAGACCGAAACATCGGTTTACCTAAAGAAAAAACCTTAAATGTCACTACCGACAGTATTATAGAACTTTTAGGTGTTAATATTCCTAACGAAAAAATTGTGGAAATACTTAACCTTTTAGGACTTGAAACCGCAATAGACGGCAATATGCTTACCGTAAAAGTTCCCTCTATACGTGACGATATTGAAGGCAGAGCCGATTTAGCCGAAGAAGTTATGCGAATTTACGGCTATGACCACATTGTAGGTACACCGATGAAAGGTGATGTTATTAGGGGCAAAAAGTTGCCCGAAAGAATTAAGACCGATAAGATTAAAGCACTTCTTAACGCAAACGGCGCTTATGAAATTGCAACCTATTCGTTTATCGGTTCTAAAGCGATTGATACCCTTTTACTTGACCAAAATGACCCACGCCGTAACCAAATTCAAATTATCAATCCTTTGGGTGACGAATATTCCGCAATGCGTACCCAACTTACCACAAGTATGTTGACCGTTCTTGAAACAAATATTAACAAAAAAATACCCGACGGTAGATTTTTTGAAATAAGCAAACGCTTTATTCCAAAATCACTTCCCCTTACCGAGCAACCTTTGGAAATTCCCACAATGTCTATCGGTATTTACGGCGATGACGAAGACTTCTTTACATTAAAAGGTCTTATTGAGTCGGTTTGCAAAATTTTCGGCGCTCATACCCAGTACGAAAGAAGTAACGAACCCTATCTCCACCCGGGCAGACAGGCAAGCGTTAAAGCCAATAACCAAGAATGTGCCGTATTCGGTGAACTTCACCCAAGCGTTGCCGAAAGTTACGGAATTGACCGACGTGTTTATGTTGCAGAGATTAAACTTGACATTCTTTTAGGTATTGAAAAACGCAAAACCGTTTACAAACCGTTGCCTAAATTCCCCGCTGTTGAACGTGACTACGCTTTACTTGTAGATGCCGATATCCCGGTCGGCACACTTGAAAAGGCAATTTCTTCGGGTGCGGGCAGATTGCTTGAAAGAATTGAACTTTTTGATGTTTATCAGGGCTCGCAAATTCCCGAAGGTAAAAAGAGTGTTGCTTTCAGCGTATATCTCCGTTCGGCTGATAATACCCTTACCGACAAGGAAATTGACGAAATAAATAACAAAATTATTAAAAAACTTGAAGCAGTAGGCGCAAATTTAAGAAAATAATACTTGCACTTTTGGTAGTTAGGGTATAAAATAATGGTAGAAATTATTGTGAGGTGTTTTTTATGGATGACAGAACTATGACCTTTTCTATCGGTGACCAAACCGAAC
>CAMFZK010000060.1 GCA_946006915.1 uncultured Clostridia bacterium | reverse complement strand
GTAATATTATTATCAATATTTTGGAAAATAATACAAAATAATAAACTGTAATTTATAAACGTTTATATTTTAAAACTTAATGGAAATAATTTTAACAGGTGATTATAATGTTTTATGAAGATTTTAAAATGGGAACTCAAATTGAAATTCCCGAGGCGGTAATAGAGAAAAAAGATATGCTAGAGTTTGCTTTAAAATACGATAATATACCCTTGCACACCGACGAAAATTACGCAAAAACCACTCCGTTCGGCAAACTGATAGCACCGGGTGTTATGTCGCTTATGTCGGTATGGGCAAAATATTTGGAAGTTGATATAATGGGAAATGAATTTATTGCGGGAAACAGAAGCCAAACCGAATGGTTAAAGCCGGTATATGCGGAGGATAAACTATACGGCAAAGCGGTAATAACCAACCTATTTAAACGAAATGATAAAAACGGAATAGTTGAACTTACAATAAATATTTGCAACCAAAACGGTGATTTGGTAATTATTAACCGAACCCAAGCCGTTGTAAAAAGCCGACCTTAAAAAGGTCGGCTTTAAAACTACATATTCAGTTAAATTCGCAAATTTCTTTGCGGGTTTTTAAGATTGAGTTTGGTGTTACCGAAAATTCGTCAAGTCCCCATTCAATAAGTTTAGGGATAAGCGCTCCGTCTGCCGCCGCTTCGCCGCACATACCAACCGGTATTCCGGCATTTTTAGCACATTTAATCGTCATTTCAATGGCTTTAAGCACAGCGGGTTTTTGAACGTCATAAAGTTGCGTAACCTTTCCGTTTCCTCGGTCAACCGCCATTACATATCCCGTAAGGTCGTTTGTGCCAATGCTGAAGAAATCTGCAATTTGTGCCAATTCATCGGCAATAAGCACCGCCGCAGGGGTTTCAATCATAACCCCCAACGGAACATTTTTCTTAAACAACGCACCCTCGTTTTCAAGTTCGGTTTCACATTCTAAAATCAATTGCTTTGCTTTTTCAACCTCTGCGGTATCGGTAATAAGCGGAAGCATAATTTTAATGTTGCCGAAATAAGCGGCACGCAAAAGCGCCCTTAACTGAACCTTGAAAATATCGGGATTATCAAGGCAGTACCTAATTGCACGGTAACCCAAAAAGGGGTTATCCTCTTTAGGAATTTGTAAGTAAGGTACGGCTTTATCACCGCCAATGTCAAGGGTACGGATAATTACTTCCTTTTCACCCATTGTTTTGGCAACGGTGGAATATGCCTCGAACTGTTCTTCTTCGGACGGAAGCGAAGGTCTGTCCATAAATAAAAATTCGGTTCTGAAAAGTCCTATTCCCTCACCGCCGTTGTGCAGTACATTTTCGGCATCTTCGGGTTTGCCGATATTGCCGTAAACACACTTTTTAATTCCGCTTTTGGTTACGGTCGGTTTGCTGAAATATTCGGTAAGCGATTTTTTCTCTTCAAAATAACTTTCCCGCATTTTTTCATATTCCGCAACCGTTTCTCGGTCGGGTTCAAAAAGAATTTTACCTTTACTGCCGTCAATGGCAAGCGTATCACCGTCTTTAATAAGTACCGAAGCATCCTTAACGCTTAAAACTGCGGGAATGTCAATCGCCCTTGCCAAAATAGCGGAATGAGATGTAACCGAGCCGACTTCGGCAATTACGGCGTATACATTTTCACGGTTAATGCGTGATGTCATTGAGGGTGTAAAGTCCTTTGCAATAAGAATAGAACCCTTCGGAACATCCTCTATTGCAACACCGTTATCACCGCAAAGAATACCTATGATACTGTTTTTAATATCCAGTATGTCAGACGCCCTTTGCTTCATCATTTCGTCGTCAACCGCCGAAAACATATCGTAAAAACCGTTGCATACCGAATCGGTGGCTTTTACTGCGGTATTACCGCTCGTTATACTGTCGTTAATCTGGGAAAGCATAAACGGGTCGCTTAACATTACAAGGTGACCTTCCAAAATTTCGGCGTTTTTCTTGCCGGCGGTTTTGGTAAGTTCAACTATCAGTTCTCTTGTATTTTTGGTATAAACCGAAACAGCATCTTGGAATTTCCTTTTTTCCTCCTCCGCCGAAGTATATTCGGCGGAGTTTAAATCCCGTTCAATTTCCTTTATAACTATTGCTTTACCCACGGCATATCCGGGGCTTACACCGATACCTCTAAGCGTTTTCATTATTCCAACCCGCTTTCGATAAGTTTTACCGCCTCGTCAAGCATTTGCTGTTCGTCTTCGCCTTCGCAGATAATGGTTATATGACTGCCGTATTTAATGCAAGCCGCCATAATATTCATTATGCTTTTGCCGTTAATTTTATTGCCATTAAAATCTATTGTTATATCGGATTTATATTTGGTCATAGCCGATATAAAGTTATTTGCGGGACGCATATGAAGTCCCATTTTGTCAATTACAACTGTTTCTTTTGATACCATAATTTATACCTCGTTAATTTGCTTTTTTCTTTTTAAGAAGACCAAGCATAAGTGCGCCTGCAACAGAACCTGCTACAAGAGCAACAATATATCCAAGCGGATTTTCAACTACAACGAATGTGAAGATACCGCCGTGAGGAGCAGGGCAAGCACAACCGAACAATGCGGTTACCGCACCTGCAACTGCAGAACCGACTATGCAGGAAGGAATTACTCTTAACGGGTCGGATGCAGCGTAAGGAATTGCACCTTCGGTTATGAAGCAAAGACCCATAAGATAGTTTACAGGACCGCTCTTGAGTTCTTCTTTAGTCCAACGGTCTTTGAAAAGGTTGGTAGCAAGTGCAATAGCAATGGGAGGAACCATACCGCCAATCATAACTGCTGCCATAATCCAGGTGTTGCCGTCTGCAATAGCGGCAGTGCCGAATACATAAGCGGCTTTGTTGAACGGACCGCCCATATCAATAGCCATCATACCTGCAAGTACTATTGAAAGCAATAATTTACTTGTGTTACCCAGTGAAGAAAGTCCGCTTGCAACCGCACCGTTAATAACGCCCATAACGGGGTTAACAACAAGCATAAACAATCCGATAAGAAGTGTGCCTAAAAGCGGATAAATGAATACGGGTTTAATACCGTCCATTGATTTAGGCAACCAAGAGAACGCCTTTTTAAGAAGATTTACAAGAATACCTGCAACAAAACCTGCAAGTAAAGCGCCAAGGAAGCCGGAAACTGCCGAACCGTCGCCTACAAGGTTTTTGTTTTCGATAAGTGAGGTAAATGTGTAACCGCTCGCGGCAAATACACCGCCGACAAAACCGGGCAACAAACCGGGGCGGTCGGCTATTGACTGTGCAATATAACCTGCAAGAACAGGCAACATAAATGCAAATGCGGCTTTACCAATCCAGAAAACGATTGCGGCAACAGAGTTTGTAAAACCGAAAGTACCGCCAACGTCGGCATTGCCTGCGATAGTATCAATAAGGAAACCGAGTGCAATAAGCACACCGCCGCCTACAACGAACGGAAGCATATGCGAAACACCGTTCATTAAGTGTTTGTAAACTTTTCTTCCGAAGCCCTCTTTTTCTTCGCTGTCAAAGTCGGCAGCATCGTCACCTTCGTGGTGATAAATCGGTGCTTTACCGTCGATAATCTTTTGTACTAATTCTTCGGGTTTGTTAATACCGCTTGAAACCGAAACCTTTATTACGGGTTTACCGTCAAACCGTGCCATATCAACATTTTTGTCTGCGGCAATAATAATACCGTCACATTCTTCAATTTCCTTTTTGGTAAGTACATTTTTAGCACCGCCGGAGCCGTTGGTTTCGGCTTTTAAAGGATAACCCAATTTTTCGCCTGCTTTTTGAAGTGCTTCTGCCGCCATATAGGTGTGTGCAATACCTGTGGGGCAAGCAGTAACTGCCAAAATGCGGTAGCCGTCCTTTTTAACTTCTTCTTTTGCTTCTGCGTACTTTTCGGTTTCTTTACCGTCTATAAGTTTTAAAAGTTCTTCGGCGGATTTTGCATTTCTAATAGCATTTGCAAAATCTGCGTCCATAAGCATAACCATAAGACGTGAAAGTATTTCCAAATGTACGTCGCCGTCTTCGGTAGCGGCAATCATAAACAAAATGTCGGTTTTCTTTCCGTCGGGTGCGGAATAATCAACACCTTTAGGAACGGTGATGAATGAAAGTGCGGGGGTTTTAACTGCCGAAGATTTTGCGTGCGGAACGGCAATTCCCTCACCTATTGCGGTGGTTGAATGTTCCTCTCTCTTTAAAATGTCCTCTTTAAATTTTTCGGAATCCGTAAGGTTTCCTGCTGCCTTGTGGAGTGCAATGAGTTTGTCTATTGCTTCGCTTTTACTGCTTACATTAGCGTTCAACTCAATTGCGGTAGATTTTAATAAATCTGTGATGCGCATAGTCTTTCCCCTTTCATAATGTTTTATAAATATTTTGTATTTCATCGGCTTTGGCTAATTCGCTTGAAAATGCTGTCGCCGCCGAAGAAGCAACCGAAAGTTTTAATGCTTCGCCGTAATCGTGGGATTTTATATATCCCGCTATAAACCCTGCAACCATAGAGTCACCGCAACCAACCGAACTTACAAGTTTTCCTTTTACCGCACCTTTTGGGTAAACCTTGCCGTATTCATCGATAAGCAAAGCCCCGTCACCCCCGCGGGAAACAAGCACGTTTTTAGCACCCATTTCTTTTAACTTTTTTGCATAAACGGTTATTTTTTCGGTTGTATCCATTTCCTCACCGAAAATTTCCGAAAGTTCGTGATGATTGGGTTTTATAAGGAACGGTTTATATTTAAGCACGTTTAAAAGTTGATTTCCCGTTGTATCTACAACAACATTTACACCTTTTCCCTCTAACATTTCAAGTATTTTGCTGTATAAATCGTCCGGCAAAGGGGGCGGAACACTACCTGCTAATACCAAAAAATCTCCGTTTTCAAGACCTTTTAATTTTCTAAATAATTCTTCAATTTTTTCTTTCCCGATTTCGGGACCGTTTGCGTTAATATCAAGTTCTTTTCCGTATTTAACCTTAACGTTTATTCTGGTAAAGCCGTTTTCCAATTCAATAAAATCGTTTCTTATTCCGTCACAGTCCATCATTTCTTTAAGTTTTTGTCCTGTAAAACCTGCGGTAAAGCCCAATGCAATATTGGGAATTTCAAGTCGGGACAAAATTGCCGATACATTTATTCCTTTTCCGCCGTAATAAAGTTCTTCGCTGCGGGTTCGGTTAATATCATCGGTAGTAACGGAATCAAGATTCATAACATAATCAAGTGCGGGATTAAATGTAACTGTGTATACCATTTTTATTCTCCTTATATAATCAGTCTACAACCTTTACAACGGTAAGTTTTTCAAAAACCGAATCGGGCTTTTTATCGGTTATAATGCAAGCACGGTCAACCGTTGCAAAACTTACCGAAGAAACTTTGCCGAATTTGGTTGAATCGGCAAGCACATAGGATACAAAAGACCTGTTAATTGCCGCAGACTTTACAAATGCCTCGTCGCTGTCGGGTGTGGAATAACCTTGGCTTTCGGTTATTCCGTTTGTGCCTATAAATGCTTTTGTGAAATTATAATTTTGAAGATTGTTAGCCGCCGAAAGACCGATAACCGCTTCGGTTGTGCTTTTTAACTGACCGCCGATAATCACTACCTTATAATTTCTTTTTGCAAGTAACTTAGCGTGGCTTATTCCGTTTGTAACAAAAGACGCTTTAAGGTCTTTGGGTAAATAGTCTATCATAAATAGAGTGGACGTTCCTGCGTCAAGATATACAAAATCGCTGTCGGTTATTTGTTTTGCGGCATATTCGGCAATTTTGCGTTTTTCGTAAACGTTTTTTTCACGCTTATCATTAACCGTGTCTTCGTTAATAATAAACTGCCTTTTATTTAATGTTGCACCGCCGTGAACCTTCTTAAGCGCTCCCGCTTCGGAAAGTTCTACCAAATCCCTTCTAACGGTGGATTCCGAAACACCGAGTGCTTCGGTCAGTTCGGAAACCGAAACCGCACCTTTTTCATTTAGAATTCTTAAAATCAATTCGTGCCTTTCGGGGTTAAACATTTTCATCACGCTCTAATTTCTTATTTATTCCAACATTATTTTAACATCAAACTTAACTAAAATCAAGCGTTTTCAGTCAATTTCAGTCAAGTTTGGCTGAAATTACAAAAGGATTTTGTATAGTATATGCAAAATATAACATAAAATGACTGAATTTGACGTATTTTAAAAAACACCTAATAATTCGGTCAAATATTTTTAAGCGGTTTCTTTTTTAATATTTAAAAAAATATTGCCAATAATATTTTCGGTGATTATTTTGATAACTACAATTACTGTCTCTTATACACATCTCCGAGCCCACGAGACGTAGAGGAATCT
>CAMFZK010000059.1 GCA_946006915.1 uncultured Clostridia bacterium | reverse complement strand
CCTTCGGGTATTTCGTATGCCTTAATTCTGTAAACACGGCCTAAATTGGTGAACATCATAATAGAATCGTGCGAAGAACATACAAACATATTTTGTACAAAGTCATCTTCACGGGTGTTCATACCCTTAATTCCCTTACCGCCGCGGTTTTGAACGCTGTATTCACTGGCGCTTACACGTTTAATATAACCGTTTTCGGTTTTGGTAATAACACATTCCTCTTCGGGAATAAGGTCTTCAATATCCACTTCGCCCGCAACGTCTGTAATGTCGGTACGGCGGTCGTCCGAGAATTTGTCACGCAGATTAAGTGCTTCGGTTTTAACAATGTCAAGTATTCTGGCCTTGCTTGCAAGAATTTCCTCACATTCCTTAATAAATGCAAGTTTTTCTTCCAATTCGTCAAGAATTTTCTGTTTTTCAAGACCCGAAAGTTTACCTAACTGCATTTGCACAATAGCGGTTGCCTGAATATCGTCAAGCGAAAAGCGTTCCATAAGTGCTTCTTTACTTTCAGGAATACTTTTACTTGCACGGATAATTTTAATAACTTCGTCAATAAAATCAAGCGCAACCTTTAAACCTTCCAAAATATGGGCTCTTTCTTCGGCTTTGCGTTTGTCAAAAGCGGTTCTTCTTTCAATAATGTCGCATTGGAAGTCAATGCAGTTTTGCAACATTTCTTTTAAGGTAAGAATTTGCGGTTTTCCGTTTACAATAGCCAACAAAATTGCGCCGAATGTGGTTTGCAAAGAAGTATTTTTATAAATTTTATTAAGTACAACCTGCGGGTTAGCGTCCTTTTTAAGGTCAACAATAATTCTAATACCGCCGTCACGTTTAGAGGAATAGTCAACAACGTCATCAATACCCTCAATTCGTTTATCGGCCGCTAAATCGTAAATATTTTTAACAAGTTCCTGCTTTTTAACCTTATACGGAATTTCGGTAATAATTATTCTAAACTTGCCGTTTTTAACTTCCTCTATTTCGGCTTTACCCCGAAGTACAATTTTTCCCCTGCCGGTAGCGTAAGCGGCACGAATACCGCTTCTTCCCATAATAATACCGCCTGTCGGGAAATCGGGTCCTTTAATGTATTGACAAATTTCCTGTAAGTCGGCCTCGGGATTGTCAATAAGACAACACATACCGTCAATAACCTCGCCCAAATTGTGGGGCGGAATTTCGGTAGCCATACCAACCGCTATACCCGAAGAACCGTTTACAAGCAGTTGCGGAAAACGAACCGGCAAAACATTCGGTTCTTTTAAACGGTTATCGTAGTTAGGGCTGAAATCAACCGTTTCTTTGTCAATATCGTCAAGCATACTGTGGGAAAGTCGGTTCATTCTTGACTCTGTATAACGGTATGCAGCGGCGGGGTAACCGTCTATATTACCAAAGTTACCGTGACCGTCTATCAGCGGATATCTTAAAGAAAAGTCCTGCGCCATACGAACCATAGCGTCATAAACTGAAGCATCGCCGTGCGGATGGTATCTACCCAAAACCGAACCTACCGTATCGGCACACTTACGGTATGCCTTATCGGGGGTAAGTCCGTTTTCGTACATTGTGTAAAGTATTCTTCTGTGAACGGGTTTTAAACCGTCCCTAACATCAGGGATAGCACGGCCTACCAAAACCGACATAGAGTACTGCAGCATACTGCTTTTAATTTCGTCTACAATTTCTACCGGCTTTATGTTGGTTTCGCTGTCACTCGGCCAGTATACATTTTCCTGTTTAGCCATTTTCTATCCCTCCTTATATATCCAAATCGGTTGCAAAAATTGCATTTTCTTCAATAAATCTTCTTCTCGGCTCAACCTCTTCACCCATAAGCATAGAGAATGTTTGGTCGGCAATTTCGGCATCTGCCATTGTTACCTTTAACATTGTTCTGTGTTCGGGGTCAAGGGTAGTTTCCCAAAGTTGTTCGGGGTTCATTTCACCAAGACCTTTGTAACGCTGAATATCAACATTACCGCCTAACTGTTCAATATAAGTGTCCCTTTCCTCGTCGGTAAAAGCGTCATAATACTTTTTACCTTTTGCAACACGGTAAAGGGGCGGTTGTGCCAAATAAATGTGTCCTTCTTCTATAAGTTGCGGCATATAACGGAAGAAGAATGTAAGCAAAAGTGTTCTGATGTGGCTACCGTCAACATCGGCATCCGCCATAATTACAATTTTGTCATATCGAAGTTTCGAAATATCGAAATTTTCGGCAATTCCGGTACCTAGCGCTACAACAACGGGGGTTAATTTATCGTTTCCGTAAACCTTGTCCACCCTTGCTTTTTCAACATTAAGCATTTTACCCCAAAGCGGAAGAATTGCCTGGTAGGTACTGTTTCTTCCCTCTACTGCCGAACCGCCTGCCGAATCACCCTCGACAATGAAGATTTCGGTTTTGGTGGGGTCGTTTGAAATACAGTCTTTCAGTTTTTCGGGCATACGGGTTCTGCCGCCTATACCCGATTTATTTCTTTGCAAATCCCTTGCTTTTTGTGCCGCCTCACGGGCATTTGAAGACGCAATAGACTTATCAAGAATAATTTTTGCCTCTTGCGGATGTTCTTCCAAATACTGCATAAGTTTATCCGCAACAATGTTATTAACCAGCGTACCTATAGCGGTATTTCCTAATTTTGCCTTTGTTTGGGATTCAAACTGCGCGTCGGTAAGTTTTACACTTACAACGGCTATAAGTCCCTCGTTAATATCTTCACTTTTAAGGTTACTGTCACTTTCCTTTAAAAACTTAAAGTTCCTGCCGTATTTGTTTATAACTCTTGCTAAACTTGTTTTAAAGGAAGATTCGTGCGTACCGCCGTCAATAGTGTGAATTGTGTTGGCAAAAGACATTATTTTATTATCGTAAGCCGTACTCCACAAAAGGGCAATTTCTGCCACAGAATCGCCCGAAGAACCGCTTAAATAAATTACATCGCTGTTAAGACGGTCTTTTTTGCTTTTTTCGAGCAAATATTCAACATAAGATTTTATACCGCCCTCGTAATGTAAATCTTCGGTCCTGTCGGGAATATCGGCATCGGTTCTCTTATCCACCAAAACAACACGGATACCCGCATTAAGGAATGCCTGTTCACGAAGACGCTGTAACAAAATATCAAAATCGTATCTTGTGGTATCGGTAAATATAGTCGGGTCGGGTTTAAAGGTAACGGTTGTACCTGTCTCTAAAGTATCTCCTATAATTTCAAGTTCGTTTACAATGTTACCCTGTTCATACCTTTGTTTGTAAATATGTTCTCCGTTTTTAACTTCAACTTCAAGCCAACTTGAAAGCGCATTAACAACCGATGCACCAACACCGTGCAAACCGCCCGAAACCTTGTAACCGCTTCCGCCGAATTTACCGCCGGCGTGCAAAATGGTAAATACAACCGTAACGGTGGGAATACCCTTTTGCGGGTTAATACCAACCGGTATACCACGACCGTTATCGGTTACTCTTATCACACCGTCGTCCAAAAGTTCTACGGTAATTTTATCGCAATAACCTGCCAACGCTTCGTCAATAGAGTTATCCACAATTTCATACACCAAATGGTGTAAACCACGCTCACCGGTAGAGCCGATATACATACCCGGGCGTTTTCTTACCGCTTCAAGTCCTTCCAATACCTGTATGGAGTTTTCGTCATAACTCTCACTGACAGGTGTTGTAATTTCGTTATTCATTAAAAAAGCCGTCCTTTCAAATTCTGCTTATTTTATAATTATTCCGGAACGCTTGTTAAGTGTTGCCGAAGATATTTGAGAAATATAAATTTTTTCGTTTTGTTTGTCCCCCACTAATATAAAGGACTTTGGAAGTTCAAAGGAAACGTTTATAACCTTTTTTTCTTTTTCTTTTTTGTTTAAAAAATTTCTGGTATGTTTTGAAACGGTGGAAGTATCAAGGTCAAAAATGCCTATAACCTCCTCCTCTTTTACAACATACTCTCCGCCTAAATGCAAATACATTACACAACTCTTCCGTTTTTTATAATAAATTTTTTCCCCGCAATTAAGTTTTTTATATTACTTTCATCGCAACAGGTTAAAAAAGATTGCATACCTTTTATGTGGTTTAAAATAAAATCTTGTCTTAACGGGTCTAATTCACTCATAACATCATCTAACAAAATAACAGGACATTCACCGACATTTTTCTTTATAACCTCGGCTTCGGAAAGTTTAACCGCTAAAGCAATGCTCCGCTTTTGCCCCTGCGAAGCAAAATTCCTTGCCGAAATTCCGTTTATTTTAAATTCTAGATCATCACGGTGAGGACCTATCGAAGTTACCCCCGAAAACATATCTTCTTTGCGAGCAAATTTTAATTTTTCGCTTAAATCATCACTGTAGGAGGAAATATATTCGGTTTCAATTTTTTCTCTTCCGCCTGAAATACCGTCATAAACATTTCCTAAAAATTCGTTTATAACCTCAATATACCGCTTTCTGAAATTTATTATTTTTTCACCGTTTTGTGAAATTTCATTTTCGTAAACATCAAGCATTATAGAAAGAGTGGAATCGTATTTAAAATCTTTAATAATTTTATTTCGCTGTGTTACCGCTCTTATGTAATTTTTTAAAATGTTTATATAAGCGGGGTAAAGTTGACCGATTGCGGTGTCTAAAAATTTGCGTCTTACATTCGGTCCGTCTGACACAAGGGATAAATCGTTAGGCGAAAAAACAATTGCATTAAAATTACCCGCAAACGCACTTGCCGATTTTATCTTTTTCCCGTTTAAAGAAACTTCCCTTTTTTCTTTAATTGTAATTTCGGCGTTTTTTTCTATGCCCTCGCTCTTAAAATCTAATTTGCATACCGCTTTTTCGGTGCCGAATTTAATAAAGTTATTGTCTTTATTTGTTCTAAAACTTTTAGCACCCGTAAAAAGCCAAACCGATTCCAAAATATTGGTTTTACCCTGGGCATTTTCTCCGCAAATTACATTCATTTCCTCACACGGGGAAATATTTATATTTTCTAAATTGCGAAAGTTTTTACAAGCAAGATTTAAAACTATCATACAATTTCAAAACCGTTGTTTTCAAACTCAACCTTATCGCCTTTATGCAGTTTTTTACCCCTCATTAAGCAAACATCGCCGTTTACTTTAACTTCTCCATTTTGAATAACAATTTTTGCGTGACCGCCGGTAACAACCATATCGGCTAATTTCATAGCACTGTCTAATCGGATAAAATCTTCTTTTATTGAAATTTTTCTAAAATTCATTATTTCAACCTCATAGGCATTATCATATATTTAAAACCGTCACCCTCTTGGGGGGTTAAAAGAACGCCTGCATTAGGTCCGTTAAACAAAATCTGTATGTTTTCGTCATCAATCGCCTTTAAAGCGTCCAGCAAATAGTGGCTGTTAAGACCGATTTCAAAATTTTCGCCCTCTAATTTGGTGTTGAAAGTTTCGGTAGCACGTCCCATAGAAGTAGCACAGGTAAATACCACGTTAAGTTCATTAAAATAACAACGTACAGGGGTGGTAAAAGATTCGCTTATAAGCAAAGAAACACGCTCAATGGTATTTACTAAATCCCTTGTATTTACAACAACCCTTTGTTTGTAACCTTCGGGTAAAGTTTTTTGGTAGTTTACAAACTCACCCTCCAAAAGGCGGGAAATAAAAGCATATCCGTTAATATTAAAGCAAATAAGACGGTCGCCAACGTTAATTTCAACCTTTTCGGTTTCATCGTCTATAAGTTTTACCGCTTCGTTTAAAGATTTGCCGGTTACGGTAAATTCCAAATCGTTAATTTGTTTAACCGGCTCACGCTTTATTGCCAAACGGTAACCGTCTATTGCAACAAACTGAATAATATTATCGCTTACCGAAATATTTATACCGGTAAGAATGGGCTTACTGCCCTCTGTTTGTGCGGCGGCAAAGGAGGTACCTTTTTTCATTTGGGTTAAAAGTTTACCGTCAATTTCAAAACTGTTGCTCTGTGAAATGCTGGGAATTTCGGGATAATCGGTAGCCGCCATACCCATAATGTCAAAGGTGGCTTCTCCGCTTTTAATGTTAATGTTTAACTTTTCGTCGGCAGAAATTTCAACCTGCAAACCGTTCATTCTTCTTAAAATATCAGCAAGAAGACGGGCATTTATTACAATATCCCCTTCTTGTTCGCATTTAGCGTAAATTTCCTTTTTCATTCCCATTTCAAGATTGTAGGAAACAAGGGTTATTTTTCCCTGTTCGGCAGAAATTAAAATACCCTCCAATATCGGCATAGAAGTTTTAGAACCGACAACGCTTTGAAGTTTTGAAACCGCTTCTAACAATTTTGCACGTTCAACTGAAAAAAGCATATTCTGTCTCTTATACACATCTGACGCTGCCGACGATACTCCTTGT
>CAMFZK010000058.1 GCA_946006915.1 uncultured Clostridia bacterium | reverse complement strand
TGTATTAAAACTTTAAACAGCAAACCGAAAATTCGGTTTGCTGTTATTTTTTAGATTCTGTTAATCCTAAAAGATAATCGGTTGAAACATTTAATATTTGTTATTTACAAAAATTTTCTATATAGCGTTCAATCGCTTCTTTTACAATTTGCACCGCCGCATCTTTACCGCTGACTTCGTTTACAGCGGTTTCTTTATGTTCAAGATTTTTATAAACCGTAAAGAAGTGGCTCATTTCATCAAATATGTGTTTGGGCAATTCGTCAATATCGGTGTAATGATTGTATGTAGGGTCATTACATGGAATTGCTATGATTTTTTCGTCATTTCTGCCGTTATCTATCATAGAAATAACTCCGATTGGGTATGCTTTTACAAGGGTTAAGGGTTCAAGTGTTTGTTCGCAGAGCAACAAAATGTCCAGCGGGTCGCCGTCGTCGCCGTAGGTGCGTGGAATAAACCCGTAGTTTGCAGGATAGTGTGTAGAGGTGTAAAGAATACGGTCAAGCATTAAAAAGCCGGTTTCTTTGTCCAATTCGTACTTTGCCTTACTGCCTTTGGGAATTTCCACCACGCACATAAATTCATTAGGGGTGATTCTCTTGGGGGAAATGTCATGCCAAATGTTTGCCATTTTTCATTCTCCTTTTCTGTTAAAATAATTCTGTACTGAAATATCTTTCGCCTGTATCGGGCAATACCGTTACAACAGTTTTGCCTTTGCCGAGTTTTTTTGCTAACCGAAGTGCCGCCGCAACATTTGTGCCGCTTGAAATACCGCAGAGGATACCCTCTTTTGCGATAAGTTTTTTGGAGGTTTCTATTGCCTCTTCGTCGGTCACTATAACCGTTCCCGAAAAAATTTCAAGGTTTAGGTTTTTAGGTATAATACCGTCCCCTATTCCCATTTGCAGGTGCGTGCCGATGCTTCCGCCCGAAAGAATTGCCGCATTTTCGGGTTCTACCGCCCAAATTGTAATATCCGGGTTGGCTTTTTTAAGAGTTTCGCCTATACCCGACAATGTACCGCCTGTACCTACACCCGAACAAAAACCGTCAATCTTGCAACCTGCCTGCTCTAAAATTTCGGCGGCGGTGGTATCTTTATGAATTTGCGGGTTAGCGGGGTTTTCAAACTGCTGGGGAACCCATACGTTTTTATCCTCTTTTGCCATTTTAAGCGCCGTTGCCAAACATTCTTCAATACAAGCGCCGATATCTCCGTCATCGTGAATAAGCACTAATTCCGCACCGTATGCTTTTACAAGTTTACGGCGTTCTTCGCTTACCGAATCGGGCATAATTATTCGCACTTTAAGCCCCTTAACCGCACCTATTAGCGCAAGACCTATTCCCTGATTACCGCTTGTGGGTTCTACTATTACGGTATCGGGCGTGATTATTCCTTTGCTTTCGGCATCGTTTATCATATTAAGCGCCGTTCTGGTTTTTATAGAACCGCCTATATTTACACCCTCGTACTTTACAAGAATGTCTGCACTGTCCTCCGGCACAATTCGTGAAAGTTTTATAAGCGGGGTATTTCCTACCGCCTCTAACACATTATTATAAACCAAATTAAATCCTCCAAAACAGGGTTATACTTAATTTTATTCATTGTAACACAGAATGGTTACATTATGCAAGTTCATTTACCATTTCGTTAAAGCGGTAATACAAGCCCTTCTTTTCCAAAAGTTCGGTGTGAGTGCCGTCTTCTACAATACCCTCGTCGGTAAGCACCATTATTCTGTCCGAATTGCGAATGGTGGAAAGACGGTGGGCAATGGTAATTGTGGTTCTGCCCTCGCTTAATTTTGCAAGCGATTTTGCAACCGCAAATTCACTCTCGTTGTCAAGTGCGCTTGTGGCTTCGTCAAGAATAATAATCGGTGGATTTTTAAGAAAAACACGTGCAATACTTATTCTTTGCCTTTGTCCGCCCGAAAGTTTTACACCCCGCTCGCCTAAATAGGTGTTATATCCGTCTTTAAGCGCCGTTATAAATTCGTGTGCGCCCGCTTTTTTGGCGGCTTCAATAACTTCTTCTAATGTAGCACCCGGTTTGCCGTAGGATATATTTTCAAAAACCGTACCAGAAAAGAGGTAAACCTCCTGCTGTACCATTCCTATATTACTACGTAAGGATTTTAGGGTGTAATCTTTAATGTTTTTACCGTCTAACAGTATTTCTCCGCCGTTTACGTTATAAAAACGGGGGATTAAATTGCAAAGTGTGGTTTTGCCCCCGCCCGAAGGACCGACAAAGGCAATCTTCTCACCGCTTTTAATTTTAAGGTTAAGTCCCGAAAATACCCTGTTTTTATCGTCCGGATACTCGAACGAAACATCACGAAACTCGATATCCCCTTTCGGGTTTGTAAGTTGCACGGCGTTCGGACCGTCGAAAATATCTATATCGGCATCCATAATTTCCAAAAACCGCTCTATGCCCGTCATACCCCTTTGGAACTGTTCAGAAAATTCTATAATTCTTCTTACCGTTGCAATAAAGGTGGTAACATAAAGCAAATATGCCACAAGGTCACCCGCCGTAATTTTACCCTTTATCATAAAAATACTGCCTGCTATAACCACCGTAGCGTACATAACACCGTCAAAAAAGCGGGTTGAAGTGGAAAACAAACCCATTAGTTTATAAGAATGCTTTTTGGTCAAATAAAAGTTTTGATTATCCTTTTCAAACTTTTCACATTCAATATCTTCATTCGCAAACGCTTTTACAACCTTTTGCCCTAAAAGTGAATCTTCTATTCGGGCGTTAAGTTCGCCTATTACCACCCTTTGTTTTCTGAAAGTGGCTTTCATTTTGCGGTTGATTTTACCGCAAATTACAATCATTACGGGAATTATTATGAAAATAATTAAGGTAAGCGGTATGTTAATGTTAAGCAAAATTGCAAAAGATGCGATTCCCTTTATGCCAGCAATTAAAAATTCTTCGGGGCAATGGTGGGAAAATTCGGTAACGTCAAAAAGGTCGTTGGTAATACGTCCCATAATTTGACCGATTTTTGTGTTGTTAAAATAAGTGTCCGAAAGTTTATGCAAATGGGAATATGCGTCCCTGCGCATATCGGTTTCAATTTTAGTTCCCATTACGTGACCGTTGTACGCCATATAATAATACGCCAAAGAGTCTATAATTCTAAGCACAAAATACAAAATACCCACACGGAGCACAAACCCCAAAGTAAGTGAGGCAATATTGCCGGTTGCGGCATTTGTAATTTGCTTCATAATAAGGGGCAGTATTATTTCGCAAACGGTGGTAAGGGACGCACATATTAAATCCAGCACCAAAGTGGGGGTGTATTTTTTGTAATAAGGCAAAAACCTTTTCATTAAGCCCCAAAATTTATATTTTTGCTTTTGCATTTAAAATAACCTCTGCTATTCTTTTACTGTTTTTATCCGTCTTAAAACAACAGCCATAACCATTCCAACCGCAATAGCAACCACAAGGTCAAACACCACGGTTAAAATAAAGGTGGTAAAAAGAATTAAAATATCGGGAATATTTTTCTTTTTTGTAATACTTATAAATTTACGCCATTCGCTCATATTATATGCCACCATAAACAGTATTGCCGCAATGGTAGGCATTGGAATAAGTCCTGCCAAAGGCATTAAGAAAAGCAGTACCAAAAGCAACACAAGGGCATGAACCATACCCGCAACGGGTGTTCTGCCGCCGTTTTTAACATTTGCCGCCGTTCTTGCAATAGCGCCCGTAGCGGGAATACCGCCAAACATAACCGAAAGCACGTTACCGATACCCTGTGCCATAAGTTCGGCGTTGGAGTTGTGTTTGGAATTTATCATACCGTCTGCCACCACGCAGGAAAGCAGGGATTCAATAGCCGCTAAAACCGCAATGGTTACGGCAGAGGGCAGGGATTTTAAAACTATTTGAGGGGTGATTTCAAGACCCGTTAAAGTAAATTTAGGCAAGCCCGACGGAATTGTATAAAGTTCGCCGATTGTATTAACACCGCCGTCAACAGCGGGAATAAGTTTAACCAAAGCCGCACCCACAATTACCGCAATAAGCGAGGGCGGTACACGTTTTTCAAATTTAGGATAAATTATAAGTATAGCAAGTGAAATAACCCCTATCAAAAGCGCCCAGGGGCTAAAGGTGGAAATCGACTTTATGTTTTGTTCTATTTTTTGGAAGGTTTCAATAGGGCGTACACCTGCGGGGTAGGTAAGCCCTAAAAAGTCCTTAATTTGACCTATAAAAATTGTTACGGCAATACCGCCCGTAAAGCCGACGGTTATGGTATGAGGTATAAACTTAATAAGCGAGCCGAGTTTGAATAGCCCCATAAGCATTAAAATTATGCCCGCTAAAACGGTAGAAATTATAAGTCCGTTCATACCCTCGGTTGCCACTATTCCCGCAACAACCGTTGCAAATGCGGCGGTAGGACCGGCAATTTGAACACGGCTTCCGCCAAAAAACGAAACCGCAAAACCCGCAAAAATAGCGGTGTAAATACCGCAAGCCGGCTCAACACCCGAAGCGAGTGCCAACGCAATGGAAAGCGGAAGTGCAATAATTGCAACAATTATACCCGCAATTACATCTTTTAAATACTGTTCGGCGGTGTGTTTTTTTGCCACCGAAAAAAGTTTCGGTTTTAAATAAAATTCCTTCATTTTTCTTTTCTCCTCAATTTACAATAGATGAATTATACCACAAAACACTACTGCTGTAAAGGGTTCCCGCCCTATTTAAAGCGACTTTTTCGCTTAATTGACAAATAATTCCCACTAGGTTATAATTAAAACATAATCACTTAAACGGAGGTATTTGTCTTGAATTTTAAACTGCCCAAAAGGGTATTTTGTATTTTTACCGTATTTGTTTTTCTGTTTACGCTTACCGCTTGCAAGAAAAAAGAAACAACCACTTCAAGCCAAAGCAGTTCGGTTGTGTCTACCATTTCCGCCGAAAACGGCGATATTGCCGACCCCGAAAACCTTGATTTAGGCACCGAGTCCGGCGTTAAGGTGGAAGCCGATAAATTAGAAGTTAAAAAAGGTAAAGCAAACGGTGTTGACGTTTCAAAATGGCAGGGCAAAATTAACTGGAAAGCCGTTAAAAAAGCGGGAATTGATTTTGTAATTATAAGAATTGGCTTTAGGGGCGAAAACGGTATAATTTATAAGGACGGTTTCGCCGATTACAATATCCAACAGGCAGACAAAGCGGGTTTGCTTATCGGGGTTTACTTTTTCTCCACCGCCAAAACAACCGCGGAAGCCACCGAAGAAGCCAAATGGACTGTCGAAAATATTGCAGGTTACCCTATTTCCTACCCCGTTGTTTATGACTGTGAGGGGTTCACTTCCCCAAACAGCCGTATGTACGGACTTTCAAATTCTAAAAGAACCGAAAATGCAGTTGCATTTTTAAACCACGTGAAATCGGCAGGATACGAAGGTATGTTTTATGCCGCAAAGTCCGAACTTCAAGGCGAAAAATACTGGGATACCGCACGCATTGAATCTGCTTTCCCGATATGGCTTGCCAATTTTCCGTCATCCCCCTACCCCAATACCGAAACTCCCGATTACAGCGGTGAATACTCAATATGGCAATACACCGATAAAGGCAGCGTAAACGGAATTACGGGAAATGTGGATTTGTCCGTATCATACTTTACAAGAGAAAAAGCGGCGGCAAAAAACCCCAATGCACGCCCTGTAACCGAGTCTGCACCTTCAGAGGATGACAAAAATTACACCGCTGTTTCCGAACAAGTTACCGCCAAGGACGAAACCAATTTGCGTGATGCACCCACAACCAAAAGCAACATTGTAGCCACCCTTAAAAACGGTAGTTTTTTAACCCGCACGGCAATTGGAACTAACGGTTGGTCTAAACTTGTTTACAACGGTAAAACGGTTTACGCTATTTCTAGTTACCTTACTACCGATAAAGATTACAAACCCAAAAATGACACCGAAGTGTCCGACGGGTTCACCCCCGCAAGCGGTGAAGTTACCGCAAAGGATGAGACCAATTTGCGTTCCGAACCCAATACAAACAGTACCCTTGTTGCCACAATTAAAAACGGTGAATTTGTAAAACGGGTCGGTGTCAGTCCCATCGGGTGGACAAAGCTCTTGTATAACGGCACAACTGTATACGCAAAAACAAGTCTGCTTACAACCGAAATAATAAGCAAACCGGTAGAAAACACACCTGTTTCGGACGGATTTTCCCCCGCTTCGGGAAGGGTTACCGCTAAAACCGAGACTAATTTGCGTTCAGCACCTACTACAAACGATTCCCAAGTAATTTACACCCTTAAAAACGGTGAATTTGCCGAACTTAAAGGCAAAAGTGACAAGGGTTGGTCCAAACTTATTTACAACGGGCAAACGGTTTATGCTATTTCAAGTTATCTTTTAACCGAAAGCGAATACAAC
>CAMFZK010000057.1 GCA_946006915.1 uncultured Clostridia bacterium | reverse complement strand
TATACCGAGCAGGAAACCGATTTTAAATTAAGAAAGGAATTGGAAGAAAAATTCCAAACTTTAGGCGGGGAAGAAATGTTACGGCAGTTAGCGGAATTTGATAAAACCGCCGCCGAAACACTCCACCCCAATAACCGCCGAAGAATTATCCGTGCTTTTGAAGTTTATTTAACCACAGGCAAAACAATTACCGAACAAAATATTCTTTCAAAACAAAACAAAAAAAATATTGAGCCATTGGTAATAGGAATAAATTATAAATCAAGGCAACTGTTATATGACCGAATTAACCAAAGAGTGGAAATTATGTTCCAAAACGGGCTTTTAGCCGAAGCGAAAAATAACCTTAACTACACCTCTAAAAACGGCGGTTTTCAGGCAATAGGTCACAAGGAATTGCACGGATATTTTAAGGGTGAATGCAGTTTAGAGGATGCAAAGGAAAACCTTAAAATGCAAACCCGCCGTTATGCAAAACGCCAAATTACTTGGTTTTCGCGGGACGAGAGAATACATTGGCTTTATCCCGACCAAGACGAAAATGTAATAGGCATAGCAAAAGATTTAGTAGAAGAATTTTTAAAGGAGGAAAACAAATGAAGAAAAATTCGGTTATAAAGTTTTTTTTAGTTGCGGTTGCTTTAATTTTTGTTTTTCATCAGTTGTTTGCCGCCTTTTATAAACCCATTACTACCGAAACTGCCGTTTTTTATACAACGCACGACGGTATTAACATAACGGGTATAATTATCCGCAACGAAATATTGGTAGAAAATAATGATTCGGGCGTTTTGCACTTTATGGTGGATGACGGTAAACGTGTCTCAAAAGACGGTGTTATTGCGGGTGTTTATACTAACGAATCCGCTTCTATTACTTTAAGCCAAATTTCACGGCTTAAAAAACAAATTGCGGATATTGAGGATATTTTGTCCTTTAACGATATTGACGCATCTAATTTACAACTTATAAATAATAAAGTAACCGCCAACCTAAACAGTTTGGTTTTATCGACTTCAAACGGCAATTATTCAACCGTTTCGGATAATGCGGCCGAACTGTTATCAAGCATAAACCGTAAACAGGTTGCTATGGGACAAACAGGTAATTTTGCGGGACAACTTGACAGTTTGAATACGGAATTAGCAAAACTTGAATCTTCACTTCCTGCTGCAAAGGCAACTATTTCGGCAAAGGAATCGGGTTACTTTTTATCCAAAACAGACGGATACGAGAAAACCCTTACAACTGCCGATTTAGATGGAATAACCCCCGAATTTTTAGGCGAGTTAAAAACTAACGAATACGGCGAAAATGTTGTGGGAAAAATCGTTTCGGACTATGAATGGTACATAGCGGCGGAAGTTTCCATAAACGATTCTATGAATTACAAAATCGGTGATGCTTTGGAAATTCATACATCGGTAAAATCTTCACCGATACTGCCCGTAACCGTTCAGAAAATCAACATTTCGGAAAACGGCTCAAAAGCGGTTATAATTTTCTCCTGTAACGAAATGAATACCGAACTTGCCTCAATGCGAAGTGGACCTATGACGGTGGTTTCAAAATCTTACAGCGGTTTAAAGGTTCCCAAAAAATCTTTAAGGGTTGTGGATTCTAAAAAAGGTGTATATGTTGTAAGCGGTATGCAGGCGAAGTTTGTTGAAATTGAAATTGTTTATTCTAATGACAATTATATGATTTGCAAAAGGAACGACGCCGACGGCAGTTTAAAACTTTATGACCGAGTTGTTGTGAAAGGAAAAAATTTGTATGATGGAAAAATTGTCGGCTAACGAATACGATTTAAACTATTCTTCCGTTTTAGAAAGGTTTAATAATGCGGTTTTAAAATCTCCGTTAGAAAAAAAGGATATTATTCTTTTGGCGGCTACCAAAACGGTGGATGTTGATACAATTAACTACGCCGTACAAAACGGTATTTCCTATATCGGGGAAAATAAGGTGCAGGAACTGCTTTCAAAGCACGGCAAAACAAATGCACCGCACAACCATTTTATCGGTCATTTGCAAACCAATAAGGTTAAGGACATTATAGATAAAGTGGAAATGATACAGTCGGTCGATTCTTTAAAACTTGCTAAAGAAATTTCAAAACAGGCACAAAAACACGGCATTTGTATGGATATTCTGCTTGAAGTTAATATCGGCGGTGAGGAGTCTAAATGGGGTTTTAAACCCGAAGAAACCGAAAACGCCGTTTCGGAAATTTCAAAACTCGGCGGTGTTCATATTTTCGGACTTATGACAATCCCCCCGATTTGCGAAACAAAAGAAGAAAACCGTAAATATTTCCAAAAAATGTACAAACTGTTTATTGACATTGGTGCTAAAAAAATAGATAATAGTAGTATGAACATTCTGTCAATGGGTATGTCAGACGATTTTGATATTGCCATTGAAGAGGGTGCAAACCTTGTAAGGGTTGGTACTGCTTTGTTCGGTAAAAGAAATTATAATATATAAGTGAGGAATATAAAATGAGTTTACTTGACAGCATTAAAAACATTATGAGCATCCCCGATGAGGACGAATTTGATGAAGAAATGCAAGAAGTAGAAGAACCGAAAAAAAAGGTTCAAGCTGAAAGAGAACCCAAAAGGGAATCTACTCCCCGTGTTTTGGGCGGCGGAAAATCCAAAACCGTTAATTTTAACCAAAGCCAAATGCAGGTTGTCCTTGTAAAACCCGACCGCTTTGAAGATGTAACCTCTATTGCTGACCATCTTAACGAAAAGAAAACCGTTGTACTTAACCTTGAATCTTGCGAACGTGATATTTCAAGAAGAATTATTGACTTTTTAAGCGGTGTGGCTTACGCTAACCACGGCAATATCCGTAAAGTTGCGGTTTGCACATTTATAATTGTTCCTACAGATGTTGATGTAATGGGCGAACTTATGCTTGAAGATATTGACGGTTCAAGTATGTACTTTTAATGGAAACTGAAATACTTATTGCCCGTATAAACGATACTGCCGATATTTGCGAACGCACAAATAAACCCAAATTTCTTGGTTTTTTGTCCGAAGAACAACAGGTTTTAGCCGAAAATATTTTAAAAATGAGAAATATTAAATTCTCTTTTTTCGGCGGTTTTTCGGGTTCTAAACGGGCGTTGCTGGGTTGTTTTCCTGTTTGGGCGGAAGATGTTTCTTTTCCTTTGTGCGCCGTAACATTCACTTACCGCAAAAGCGATACTCTTTCCCACCGTGATTTTTTGGGTTCGCTTATGGCTTTGGGAATAAAAAGGGAAACCGTGGGCGATATTTTGGTGGAAGAGGGAAGAGCGGTTGTTTTTCTCGCACAGGAAGTTAAAAGTTTTGTTTTAACCCAAATTAAAAAAATCGGAAGAGTGGGTGTTACCTTAACCGAAGGGTTTTGCGAACCATTACCCCAGTTGGATAAATTAGCGGATTTTAAGGATACGGTTGCCTCAAATCGGCTTGACTGTGTTGTGTCTTCACTTTCTTCGCTTTCCCGCGGAAAAGCGGTCGAACTAATTGAAAACGGATTTGTTTCGGTTAATTCGGTTGTTACCCAAAAAACCACTAAACTTGTAAACGACGGAGATATAATAACAGTCAGAGGTAAAGGAAAGTTTATTATAACATCACTTTCGGCAAAAACCAAAAAACAAAGAACAGTTTTAGAATATAAAAAATACATTTAGGGGGACGTTTATGTTTACTTCAGAAGACATAAAAAATGTTACATTTTCAAAAGCAAGGGGCGGTTTTAACCCTGAAGAAGTAGATGTTTTTCTTGATAAGGTTGAGGCAGACTATTTGTTGTTTGAAAAGGTATCAAAGGATTATCAGGCAAAAATTGCCGAACTTGAAAGCAAAGTTAAAGATTTGGAAAAAGCACAAAACAGTATTCAAAATGTGCTTTTAAGCGCCCAAAAACTTGCCGACCAAATTGTAGATGAGGCGAAAGAAAAGTCGGACGATATTATTAAAAATGCCGAATCTAACATAACCCTTATTACCGCAAAAGAAAAGGAAATTGCAACCGCTTTTGAAATTAAAGCAAAGGAACGCAAGGAAACCCTTGAAAAAGAACTTGAAAAAATGGTGAGTGACGCTAAATTAAAGGCAGACAGTATTACCGCCGCCGCTAAAGACAGCGTAGAACGTCAGCAAGTTTTGTTTGATAAACTTAAAATCGAAATTGCCGCCTTTAAATCTGCGATTACTTCTAAATATAAAGAACATTTAAACATTTTACAGGAAATTCCCGAAACCGTACCTATGGACCCCAAGAAAATGGCAGAGGTTATTACGGCTAAAATAGATGCCGCACCCGAAGCAGAGGAGTTTATTCCGAAAGAAGAAATTAAGACAGAAAACGGTTTTACCGTTGCAGAAGATACTGGGTCAAAAGAAGAAACAGAAGAATAATTTTTTGGAGGCAGTTTCTTGATTTCATATATTTTAGCAGTTCTTTGTTCTGTTTTATTTCTTGTTGCCGACCAAATTTCAAAATATTTTGTGAATAAAACCTTTTATTTGGGCGAAACAAGGGAATTTTTAAACGGATTTATTGATTTAACCTATATACATAACCGTGGCGGAGCATGGGGTATTATGTACGGTAAAACCTGGTTTTTACTTATAATAACCGCAGTTATGCTAACCGTTTGTGTATTTGTTTTAATAAAATACCGAAAAAGTAAACTGCTTTTTTGGGCGGTTATGCTTGTTCTTTCAGGCGGAATAGGTAATATGATAGACCGTATTTTCCGTGGCGGTAATGTGGTGGATTTTTTGCATTTTGAATTTTTCCCGCAATTTCCCGTTTTTAATATTGCCGACTGTGCGGTTGTATTAGGCGCAGGGCTTTTGATACTTTACTTTTTACTTGATGCCATTAAGGAAAGACGAAATGGAAAAAATTGAAAGCATTTTTTGGGGCGAGGAAAGATTAAGAATTGACGTTTTTACGGCGCAGGTGGCAGATGTTACACGTTCACGTGCCGCAAAACTTATTGAAGACGGTTATGTTTTAATAGACGGTAAAACCGCATCTAAAAACGATAAACTCAATAACGGCAGTAAAGTTTCGGTAACATTGCCGGACCCTGTTTCTTATGATGTTAAACCCGAAAATATTCCGCTTGATATTGTGTATGAAGATGAAGATTTGCTTGTGGTAAACAAACCCAAAGGTATGGTGGTTCACCCTGCGGCAGGTAATTTCGAGGGTACGCTTGTAAATGCACTTATGTATCACTGTAAAGAGTCGCTTTCGGGCATTAACGGGGTTATGCGTCCCGGAATTGTTCACCGAATAGATAAAAATACAAGCGGTCTTTTGATTGTGGCTAAAAACGATTTTTCGCACAATATTTTAGCAAAACAAATTAAGGAACATTCCTTTACAAGGGAATATGAAGCGGTGGTTTACGGTAATTTGAAAAACGATACCGGAATAATTAACGCACCCATAGGCCGCCACCCTGTTAAAAGAAAGCAAATGGCGGTGGTAAAATCGGGCGGGAGGAATGCGGTTACGGAATATACCGTGTTAGAGCGTTTCGGTAATTTTACACATATAAACTTAAAACTTCAAACCGGCAGAACCCACCAAATCAGGGTTCATATGTCAAGTATCGGTCACCCTGTTGCGGGGGACGATGTTTACGGTCCCAAAAAGATTATAACCTCACTTTGCGGTCAGTGTTTGCACGCAAGAAAAATCGGTTTTATTCATCCAAAAACCAACGAATATATGGAGTTCAGTTCCGATTTGCCGGAATATTTTGTAAAATTTTTAAAGGAGATAGGTTAAGTGGGTATTTTTGACGGTTGCCTTTTGGCTTGCGATGTTGACGGTACTTTGGTTGAAAACGGAAATATCAATCCCAAAAATATTGAAAAAATTGAATACTTTATGAGCGAAGGCGGTCATTTTTCAATCTCAACCGGAAGAAGTGTTACCGCCCTTACTTCTGTAACCGAAAAGTTAAAAAGAATTTCGCCCTCTGTTGTGTCAAACGGTAGTATGATTTATGATTATGAAGGCGAAAAAATTTTGTACCAAGCGTATTTAGAAAAAGATGACTACCAAATTGTAAAAGATGTATTAGACGCAAATTTAGATATTGGTATAGAAGTTCATTCCGGAAAAAGAATATTTACAGTAAGACAAACTAAAATGACCGATATTCACCAAAAATATGAATCGCTTGAAACCACGGTAATTTCTTTTGAGCGGGCGTGTGAATATGATTGGAACAAGGTGCTTTTTTCAATAGATAATCCGGCTGATTTCCAAAAATTAAAAGAGTTATCGGAAAAGTACCGAAACACTTCAAATTTTGTTGCAACAGGGGTTTGCCTTAATAACGAAATTCAAAATTACTTTGAACAAATGCCCAAAGGTATTTCGAAAGCATCGGCTCTGTCTCTTATACACATCTCCGAGCCCACGAGACGTAGAGGAATC
>CAMFZK010000056.1 GCA_946006915.1 uncultured Clostridia bacterium | reverse complement strand
CTCGTGGGCTCGGAGATGTGTATAAGAGACAGCCTTTATACTGTCAAAATAATCGAAAGCAGACATTTGCTCGTTCTGCATCAGGTCTTTTTTTAATTCAAAGGACTCATTTGAGTTTAAAATTTTTAAAATTTCGGCTTTAAGTACCTCTGTTCTTCCTAAAACCAAATTCACAAGTTCTTTAGTATCCGCTTTGCCGTTTAGGGTAAGGTTATTGCAAACCCTTGTTGCCTCTATAACCGTTTTTCCGATTATGGAAGACGCATATTGGAATTCTTCCGATAAGGTTTGTTTCGGTTCTTCTTTTATTTCTTTAATTTCGGGAATGTTATTTGGCATTTCTTGCGGCTCACTTTCTTTTGGGGGTATATGGAGTTCGGGGGTTAGTTCTATACTAAAATCCATATCGTCTAAATTTGGAATTTCTATTTTTCTTTTAAGGGTATATGTTACCTTTCGGCGTAATGGCTTTATTAAATATACAAACAAACTGCATATTAAAACCGCCGTGACCGCACCCGCAAAATCTACAATTATATCTGTAAGTTGCATTGCTCTTCCATCTACAAAGGTTTGGTGAAATTCATCGCTTACCGAATAAAGCAAGCAAGTTTCCAGCATCCAAAAGACACGTACTTTGTATTTTAAATTTGTATAACTTATAAAGGTTAAAAAGGAGAAAAAACCCAACCCGCCGTAAATGCAGTAGTGTGCCGTACTCCGCACAACCGACTGCAAGGAAGAAATTAAATCCTGTTTTTCGGGAGGTGTTAAAGTTTCAAATTCGGGATAAAATTTTTCCGCCAAAACTTCAATTACCGAACCGCTTACTTGGGAAGATTCCGTAGCCGTTTGGGCAGAAAAATAAAAGATTAACCCCATCCAACCTATTAAACAAATGACACTGCAAACCCTTAAAAATGTTTTCATACCATTCCCCTTTTGATTTACGAAAAACCGCCACAACTAAGCGGCGGTTTATAAATCATCCTACTTTTTTGTAAAAACTCATAGGGTCTCTCCAACCGCCGTTTACCGCAATACCAAAGTGCAAATGCGCACCGGTAGAACGTCCCGTAGAGCCGACATAACCGATAATTTGACCCTTTTTAACCGATTGACCGAGCGACACCGTTATTGAACCCAAGTGTGCATAATATGCAACATAGGTATTACCGTCTTTAGTGCCGTGGTTTATTGTAATATAATTGCCGTAACCGTTTCCGCAACAGTTATAAAGCGGTTTTTTGCCGTAGTTATGCTTGCAATTATTTGAATAGGTTGTTACCACACCGTCAGCAATAGCAACCACCTTTGCGCCGTATGTTCCGTTTGAGATATCAATACCGTTATGGTATCTTCCCCAACGCGGACCGAAAGGCGACGAAATACGGCTTATGGTAGGTGTAGGCCACAAAAAAGCGTCCCCGCTGTATACAACCTTACCGCCCGAATTACCTGCCGCATTCAAAATAGCGTTAAGGGCATTTTGCATATCCCTTAATTCTTTTTCAACCCTTGCGTTATCTTCTTTGGCTTCTTTTTGGTCAGCCGCCATTGAGTTGATAACCGACTGAATTTGTTTTTCTTCTTTGGATAATTCCTGTTGCTTTTCGGCAATAGTTGCCTTAATTGCCTCTTGATCCTTTAAAAGTTGTTGGTTTTCTTGCTGTTTTGCTTCAAGTTTTTTAATTTCGGTCACAAGTTCTTCTATCATCTTTTTATCGTGCGCCGAAACCGAGGCAGTAAGTTGTGCCAACTGCAAAAATTG
Organism: uncultured Clostridia bacterium; assembly: GCA_946006915.1. Lineage (GTDB taxonomy): Bacteria > Bacillota > Clostridia > Oscillospirales > Acutalibacteraceae > UBA737. The sequence continues at coordinate 4,763 of CAMFZK010000056.1, read as the reverse complement.
AGAAAAATCCTCCGCTCCCAAAAGAATTTGAGCGTTACTTCCGGTATTGCTCATATAAATGGCACGAAGACGTTTTTTGAAAACAAGTTTATCATTTTCGATTTGTTGGTTGTTTTTTTCAATTTCCGCCTTATTTGCCGCAATTTGGGCGTTAATAGCGTTTATTTGACTGTTGCAAGCATTAATTTGTTTTTGCACAACCGCCATTTTATCCTCTATTGCTTTTTTCAACTTGGTTTGTTCGTTAATCTGTCCTTGAAGTGATTTTATTTCGGCTTCAAGTTTTTTGGACTCCTGTTCCAGTTCGTTGATTTCGCTTTGTATTTCCGAAGCCGACTGTGCGGCGTTTACATTAACCGAAACGGCCGATGTAACAAATAACGCCACCATACTGATAACCGAAACAAATTTTATAATATTTTTACGCATCTTATTCTCCTGAAAATTAGATTGCCGCAAATTCGCTTCCCTCACGGCGAAGATACTTACTTATCATAAACAAACTGCCTATAATACCCGCCAAAATGCCGATACCGACAAAAATTCCAAGTAAAATCCACGCCATATCCCCGAATTTTACAATATCTTCGGTACGCAGTGTTGAAACAATGGTTTCGGTTGCAACACGGTAACAGAAGTAAAGTAAACCTTCGGCAATAAGTGCCGAAATAACACCGATAAGCATACCCTCTACCACAAAGGGAATTCTTACAAATGCATCGGTAGCACCTACCGCTTTCATAATGCTTATTTCAAGTTTGCGGTTATACATAGTAACACGGATTGTATTTGATACAATTACAAGTGAAATGAGCATTAAAATTCCTATAATCCAAAATCCTGCAACGCCGATACCGTTTTTAATAGCGGCAATAGTTTCGGCTAAATCGCTTTGGGACTGAATAGCATCTATACCCTCTAACTCTTTGATTTTGTTTACCGTTTGGTCAAACAATGACATATCGGTCATAGTTATTTTAGCGGCGCAGGACATAGGGTTTTCTTCGTTAAGAAAACTGAAATATTCCTCCTGTCCCTCAAGCATAGAACCCTTTACGGTTTCTAACCCCTCTTCGCTTGAAACAAATGTTACCGAAGCGACATTGGGTATTTTTTCAATTTCCTCGCAAAGTGCCATTGCCTCTTGCTCGTTATGAATAACATAATCCGACTGTTTTATTCCGTTTTGGTCGGGTTGTTCGGCTTGTTCAGTGTCTTGCGAAGCGGTTTCACCTGTTTCCTTTTCGGAATAAAGCGCCCAGTTATAGTCCTTCATATAAGCCATTACAACATTTTGTTTTTCAAGATTGCCTACTGCCAAATTAACATTTTCGGAAATTAAAACCGCTAAACCGATTATTACCATACAGGCAACCAGTACACCGATTGACGCTAATGACATTAAACGGTTTACCCAAACGTTTTTTACGCCCTCTTTAGTGAGATATCTTACACTGCTTAATTTCATTAGAACTCACCTCCGGCATTATCGGCAACAATTTTACCGCCGTCAAGCATAATAACACGGTGGTTAAAGTCCCTTACCAAATTATGATCGTGGGTTACCATTAAAACAGTAGTTCCCCTTTTGTTAATTTCGGTAAGAAGCGATACAATTTCATAAGACATATTAGGGTCAACGTTACCCGTGGGCTCGTCCGCTATTATTAAATCGGGCGAGTTTACCAATGCCCTTGCAAGACCTACACGCTGTTGTTCGCCGCCCGAAAGTTGCGAAGGCATTGAACGTGCTTTATGACCGAGTCCGACTTTAGAAAGTGCTTTTGACACTTCTTTGCGAATTTCTTTACTGCCGGCACCCACAACATGCATTGCAAAAGCAACATTTTCAAAGACATTCATATTGGGAATTAAGCGGAAGTCCTGAAAAACTATACCCATTGTTCTGCGAAGCATAGGTACGTTTTTGCGTTTCATTGACGTAAGGTCAAAGCCGTTTACAATAATTTTTCCCGTGTTGGCTTTTTCTTCACGCATAATAAGTTTCATAAAGGTGCTCTTACCCGCACCCGAAGAACCGACTACAAACACAAATTCGCCGTTGTTAATTTTAATATTAACATCCTCCAAAGCGTGTGTGCCGGTTTGATAGGTTTTAGAAACTCCACGGAACTCAATTATAGGTTGTTCCGACTGCGGTGTGTTAAAAACCTGTTCAAATTGTTCCATTTTTTTATAAAATTCCTTTTCAATTAGTATTTAACCGGATTGCTTTTTAAGTATTTGTTTACCATTAAAGCAATCTTAAAGATTATTGCGTGGTCAAATTCACGCAGGTCAAGACCTGTAATTTTCTTGATTTTTTCAAGACGGTAAACCAATGTGTTACGGTGAACAAAAAGTTTACGTGAAGTTTCCGAAACGTTAAGGTTGTTTTCAAAGAAACGCTGAATGGTAAAGAAGGTCTCCTGGTCAAGATTTTCAATAGAACCGCGCTTGAAAACTTCTTTTAAGAAGGTTTCGCAAAGGGTTGTAGGTAACTGATAAATAAGACGTGCAATACCCAAATTATCGTAAGAAACGATGGTTTTTTCGGTATCAAACACCTTGCCCACTTCAAGCGCTGCCTGTGCTTCTTTAAAAGAACGTGCTAAATCTTTAAGGTTATTAACCGTAGTACCTATACCGATAACAACGGGGGTATAAAATTCGCCCGAAACGGTATCTGCAATAGTGGCAGCCAGTTTTTCAATTGTTTTAGAATCAATTCCCTGTGCGGTTTCTTTAACCAGGGCAATATCGCTTTCGTTAATGTTGATTACAAAGTCCTTTGATTTATCGGGGAATAGGTTTTGAACCACATCATAAACCGAAACGTCGGTATTTTCAAGCGAACGCACAATAACAACGGTTCTTGAAACATCGCTGTTAAAATAAAGTTCACGTGCTTTAATATAAATATCGCCGGGAAGAATATTGTCAAGAATTATATTCTTAATAAAGTTCGCACGGTCGTACTTTTCGTCATAATAAAACTTAATATTTGCAAAAGAAATTGCCAAAATATCGGCATATTTCATAGCCAAAACATCGTTACCCTCCACAAAAACGGTATAGGTAATATTTTGTTTTTCGCCTATTGCTTTGTATGTATATCCGTTTTCTTCGGAATTTTCGCCTATAAAACTGTTTTCGGGCAATGTTTCGCCTATTTTACCGAGTTCACTGCAAGCAATTATATTATAATTTTCATCCATTACACCGAACACACGGTCAACAGCATCCTTCATTTGATGAATTACACCTTGAAACAAACGGTTTGCCATTTTTTTAACACATCCTTAAAAACAAAAAATCTACTTATATATTTTACACAATCTCTGCGCGTTTTGCAAGAGATAATATTAAAAAAGTTACAAAAAAATTACAATTCCCTTAATTTACCGCATTTATTTGGAAATATGTGTTAAAATTCTTAAAAAATATGTTTAAGGTGAAAAGAAATGAGCGACAAAAAACAGTTTTTAGGGGTATTAGCCGCCCTTACCGCTAACATAATCTTCGGTTTTAGTTTTATTTTTTCCAAAACGGCACTTGCAGTTTCGCATCCGCTTATTATTTTAAGCGTCCGTTTTACCTTTGCTTTTATTTTTCTTAATATTTTATGTTTTGTCGGAAAGTTTAAATTGAATTTTAAAGGCAAACCCAAAGCCAAACTTATTTTAATGGCTTTTGCACAACCTCTTTTGTACTTCATTCTTGAACTTTACGGACTTTCAATGGTATCAAGCGCCCTTTCGGGGGTTATAATTGCCCTTGTGCCGGTGGTTGTAATAATTCTTGCAAGTATTATTTTAAAGGAAAACGCAACCAAAATGCAAATTCTTTGCACCGCAGTTTCTATTGCGGGTATCGGCGCTGTAAGTATAATTTCCAACGACGGTTCAAAAAACCACTTTTTAGGCATAATACTGCTTTTCGGTGCGGTTTTATGTGCTTCTGTTTTTAATATTTTAAGCCGAAGTGAATCGGCAAAATTTTCTCCCATTGAACGTACATACATAATGTTTTTAATAGGTGCTATAGGGTTTAATTTTATTGCGGTGCTTGTTTTAAGGCAAAATTATTTACCGTTACTTTTCTCTTCGCTTTCGGATATTTCATTTTTAGTTTCGGTTATATATCTTTCTTTGTTTTCATCTGTTTTGGCGTTTTTGCTTTACAATTTTTCAACCACCCAAATAAGCGTGGTTCAGTCCTCGTCATTTTCCAACATAATAACTGCCGTAACGGTATTTGCGGGTGTTGTTATTTTAAAAGAAAAGTTTTCTGTTGCCGAATATATCCTTTGCGGGGTAATTATTTTGGGTGTTTGGGGTGTTAATACTTTTACTGTGAAAAAGTGAATTTACAGCATAAAAACGGCTCCTTTTTTGGAGCCGTTTTTGTGTAGTGTTTTATCTGTTTCTGATAGCGTCTATCGGGCGTTTGGAAGCAATTTTCTTAACCGGGAAGAAACTTGCAACAGTTGCCACTAAAATACTTACCGCCAAAAGCAAGAGTACTTGTCTTGGTGTAAAGTTTAATACCGTAATTAAAATACCCAGGTTGTGACGTACAAGCCCGTTTATTACGGTAGTTGCGACAAATACGCCGATTGCCGAGAGTACGAAGTTTATCATAGCAATAATAAAACTTTCCGAAAAGAAAATTCTAAAGACATCGTTACTGCGTGAGCCGATTGCACGAAGAATACCTATCTCCTGTTTTTTATAGGAAATACTTGTTGCAATAAAGTTAGA
>CAMFZK010000055.1 GCA_946006915.1 uncultured Clostridia bacterium | reverse complement strand
ATATTCCTGTCGGCTTTGCTTACGGGTTTAAAACTGTTTGACAAAATTGCAAAACACGCAGGTGCAGGTACGTTAGTGCCGATAACGGGATTTGCCAACGCCGTAGTTTCCCCCGCAATAGAATTTAAAAGCGAGGGCTGGGTATTAGGTCTCGGTGCTAAAATGTTTGTAATAGCAGGTCCTGTTATTGTTTACGGAACATTGGCAAGTGTTGTGTATGGAGTAATTTATTGGATAATAAAAATGTGATACCAAGAAACAGAGGGTTCAAAAAGAACTCTCTGTTTTTATAATAGGTATAGTATCTACCGTCTAATGTCTAAAATCTATATTGACAAAGTTTTGTTGTTGTGGTATACTCTAACTACGCTATTGCATTAGCAAACTAAAGTGATAAGGTGGAGCAAAAATGGCAAATTGGCATAACGAGTCAACCGATAAATTGTGTGAGGCATTATTATCTTTGCAAACAAAAGAGGAATGTTACGAATTTTTGGACGATGTTTGCACTATAAAGGAAGTGCTTGATATTTCGCAACGTCTTGCGGTTGCATTGCTTTTGGCAAAGAAAACAAGTTACAATGTTATCAGTCAGGAAACGGGTGCCAGCACCGCCACGATAAGCCGTGTTTCCAAATGCTACGAATACGGTACGGGCGGATATAAAAAGATAATAGAAAAATTAGGCGAGGACCGAAAATGATAGACGAAACCCTAATGAATTTTGAAGAAAGAAGTGCTTATAAACTTCGTTCTTTATATAAAAAATACGGTTATTTACCCTATGAAATGGGCAAGTTTGAAGAATATGAACTGTATATCCGCAACAAGGATTTTTTGGTAAGTGACAGGGTTATAACCTTTAACGATACTAACGGAAAACTTATGGCACTAAAGCCCGACGTTACCCTTTCGATTATAAAAAACGGGGAGGATACTAAAGGGGTTAAACAAAAGGTTTTTTACAACGAAAATGTTTACCGTGTTTCGGAAAGTACCCACCGTTTTAAGGAAATAATGCAAACGGGACTTGAATGTATAGGTGATATTGACATATACGATATTTACGAAGTAATATCATTAGCCGCCGAAAGTTTGTCAAATCTTTCGAATAATTTTTGCATTGAAATTTCTAATCTTGATTTAGTAAGTTCGGTTATAAAATCGGTTTGTGAAGACCCTCAATTTGTTTCAAAGGTGATTTACTGCATTTCCGAAAAAAATACCCACGATTTAAAACGTGTATGTGAGGAATATTCGGTAAATGACGCCGATTATACTAAAATTTCAAGTTTAATTTCGGTTTACGGCGAGCGGAAAAACGTTATTTCAAAACTTAATGAAATTTTCACGTTACCCGAACTTGAGAGAATGGCAATTCTTTCCGAAATGCTTGAAAATTCGCTATTTTCGGATAAAATCAGGTTCGATTTTTCGGTTGTAAACGATATGAATTACTATAACGGCTTTGTTTACAGGGGCTTTGTTGACGGTGTTTGCTGCGGTGTTCTTGCCGGCGGACAGTATGACAATATGATGAAGAAGATGAACAGGACCTCCGGTGCGGTGGGTTTTGCAATTTATCTTGACCGAATAGAAGATTTATACCGAGAAAACGATAAATTCGACGTTGATTATTTACTGCTTTACGACGAGCATACCGATTTAGTAAAAATATCTTCGCAAGTTAGCAAACTTATTGCAAGCGGTCTTTCGGTAAGTGCGCAAAAAAGTGTACCCGAAAAATTAAGGTACAAAAACATAATAGATTTAAGAAAGAAGGACTGAAATAATGTTAAACATAGCACTGCCAAAGGGAAGACTTGGCGAAAAAGTATATTCAATGTTTGAAAAAGCGGGTTATGAATGTCCTTCCATTAAAGAAACCAACCGAAAACTTATTTTTGAAAACCAAAATAAAGGAATAAGATATTTTTGGGTTAAACCGTCGGATGTTTCGATTTATGTTGAAAGGGGCGCTGCCGATATAGGAGTTGCGGGAAAGGATATTTTGCTTGAATACAGTCCTAATGTTTACGAACTTTTGGATTTGGATATGGGCAAATGCAAAATGTGTGTTGCCGCTAAAAAAGAGTTCCGTGACGAATACGTAAAGGTTTTAAAGGTTGCCACAAAGTTTACTAAAATCGCTTCGGATTACTATTCAAAAATAGGCAGAGATATTGATATTATTAAACTTAACGGCTCTATCGAATTAGCCCCTATTTTAGGTCTTTCGGACGTTATTGTGGATATTGTTGAAACAGGCAGTACATTAAAAGAAAACAATTTAGAGGTTAAAACCACAATTCTCCCCATAAGTGCAAGACTTATTTCAAACAAAGCGTCTTTTAAATTTAAGGGTGAGGAAATTGAAAAAATTGTCAGTGCAATGAAAGAACAGGTTGAAAACAATGATTAAAATTTACAAATACGGCGAAGTTTCAAACAAGGAAATTTTTGCAAGAGAAAATATTTCCGCAAATGTTGAGGGAATAGTAAGCGAAATTATTGAAAATGTAAAACAAAACGGCGATAAGGCGCTTTATGAATACTGTTTAAAGTTCGATAAAGCGGAATTACAAAGTTTAGAGGTTTCGGGTGAAGAAATCGAAGAGGCATTCGCAAGTGTTGACAAAGAGTTTATAGAAATTTTAAAAGAGGCCGCCGAAAATATTAAAACATTCCACCAAAAACAAAAACGCAACAGTTTTATAATAAATGATAAAGACGGTGTGGTTATAGGTCAAAAGGTTATACCGATAGAAAAGGCGGGACTTTATGTTCCCGGCGGTACTGCCGCTTACCCCTCTACCGTGCTTATGGACGCTATTCCCGCAAAAATAGCGGGTTGCGAGCAAATTGTAATGGTTTCGCCCCCTAAAGCGGACGGCAAAATAAACCCCGTAATTCTTACCGCCGCAAAAATTGCAGGGGTAGATAAAATTTACAAAGTGGGCGGTGCGCAAGCCGTTGCCGCTTTGGCTTACGGAACCGAAACCATACCCAAAGTGGATAAAATAGTAGGTCCGGGTAACGCTTTTGTTGCCGAGGCAAAAAAGCAGGTTTTCGGCAGAGTGTCTATTGATATGATAGCAGGACCGAGTGAGATTTTAGTAGTGGCAGATAATACCAACAATCCCGATATTATTGCCGCCGATTTGCTTTCCCAAGCAGAACACGACAAAAACGCAAGTGCCGTTTTGGTTACCGACAGTATGGATTTTGCTTTGAAAGTTTCAGAATCTCTTGAAAAGCAGATACCGAAATTGCAAAGAGCCGAAATTGCAAGGGCATCTATTGATAATAACGGTAAAATAATTGTTAGTGAAAACGATATTTTAAAGGCGATTGATATTGCCAACGAAATAGCGCCCGAACACTTGGAACTTTGTGTTGATAATCCATTTGATTATCTTGATAAAATTAAACACGCCGGCTCGGTATTTTTGGGCAAAAACTGTCCCGAAGCATTGGGTGACTATTTTGCAGGTCCTAACCACACTTTACCTACAAGCGGTACGGCAAGGTTTTCTTCACCCCTTTCGGTGGATGACTTTGTGAAAAAGACTCAATACACCTATTATTCGGCATCGGCTTTAGAAAAAGTTGCCGAAAAAATAGCATATTTTGCAAATAAGGAGGGCTTGGAAGCCCACGGTAGAAGTGCAACCGTTAGGTTCGAAAAAGATGAGTAAATACTTCACAAACCGCCTTTCAAATTTAGTGCCGTATACCCCCGGTGAACAACCGCAGGACAAGCAGTACATAAAACTTAACACAAACGAATCACCTTTTCCGCCGTCTGGCGGGGTTTTAAAGGCGGTATCTGGGGAAGTGGGGAAACTTCAGTTGTATTCCGACCCCGAATGTACCGCTTTGCGTGAGCAAATGGCAAAAGTTTATAATATAGAACCCGAATGGATTGTTATGAACAACGGTTCGGACGAAACTTTAAACTTTGCATTTTTGGCGTTTGCCGATGAGAAGAGTCCTTTGGTTTTTCCCGATATTACATACGGTTTTTACCCCGTGTTTGCCGAAATTAACCATATTCCATATACCGAAATTCCGCTTTCGGCAGATTTTTCGGTTAATATAGATGATTATATAGGCGTAAATAAAACGGTGATAATAGCTAACCCTAACGCACCGACAGGTAAGTATGTACCCCTTTGCGATATTGAAAAAATAGTGAAATCAAACCCCGACAATGTAGTAATAGTGGACGAGGCATACATTGATTTCGGCGGGGAGAGTGCCGTAAATTTAGTGAAAAAATATCCTAACCTTTTTGTAACAGGCACTTTTTCAAAATCACGTTCAATGGCGGGGGTTCGGCTCGGGTTCGGTATTGCCAATCCCGCACTTATTAAAGATATAAATACAATTAGGTATTCAACCAATCCTTACAACATAAATCGGTTGACGGCAAAAGCGGGAATTGCCGCTTTGGAAGAGCAAAATTACTACACCGAAAACTGCAAAACAATAATACAGAACCGTGAATGGACAAAGGCAGAGTTGGAAAAATTGGGTTTTACGGTTATTCCTTCAAAAGCAAATTTTGTTTTTGCAAAATCAGCCGGTTTAGACGGGGAAAAACTTTATCTTGCACTTAAAGAAAAAGGTGTCCTTGTAAGGCATTTTACAAAGACAAGGATAAAAGATTATAACCGAATTACAATAGGCACAAAGCAACAAATGGAAATTTTAATAGAAAAGATCAAAGAAATTAAAGAGGAGCTGAATGTATGAGAAACGCTGAAATTTCAAGAAAAACCGCCGAAACCGCAATTCTTCTATCCCTTAATTTGGACGGAAAAGGAAATTCCGAAATAAACAGCGGTTGCGGATTTTTAGACCATATGCTTACATTGTTTTCAAAACACTCCAAATTTGACCTAAATATAAACTGCAAGGGTGACACTTATGTAGATTACCACCACACAACCGAAGATATTGCAATAGCATTGGGTAAGGCGTTTAAATCTGCTTTGGCAGATAAAAAGGGTATAGAAAGATATGCCGACACTTGTTTGCCTATGGACGAATGTTTAATTCTTTCGGCGGCTGATATTTCGGGAAGAGGCGTTCTTCGTTACTCGGTTAATATTCCCGCACAAAAAGTAGGTGACTTTGATACCGAACTTTGCGAAGAATTTTGGCAGGGATTTGTAAGGGAAGCGGGAATTGCTTTGCATATTAGACTGCTTGACGGTACAAATTCACATCATATTATAGAAGGTATTTTTAAATCGGTTGCAAGGACTTTAAGAAAAGCCGTATCAATTGACAGTAAGTTTTGTGACGAAATTCCTTCAACAAAGGGTGTTCTTTAATGGTAGCAATAATCGACTACGGCGTGGGAAACCTTTTTTCGCTTTGCAGTTCGCTTAAAATGATTGGTGCAGAATCGATAGTAACAAGCGACAAAGAGGTAATAAAAAAAGCCGATAAAATAATTCTTCCCGGTGTGGGTGCGTTTGGCGATGCTGCCGAAAAATTAAGTAAAACGGGACTAGATAAGGTTATTATAGACGAGGCAAACAAAGGCAAAGACATTATGGGAATTTGCCTTGGTATGCAACTTTTGTTCCAAAAAAGTTACGAATACGGCGAACACAACGGTTTGGGGCTTTTAAAGGGCGAAATTGTGCCTATGGAAGGCAGTTTACCCGCAGATTTAAAAATACCGCATATCGGTTGGAACAAACTTATTTTTAAAAAGAAAAGCCATTTGCTTTCCTACATAAACGAGGGTGACTGCGTATATTTTGTTCACTCTTTTTATGCTGAAAACTGCCAAGAGTCACTTGTAGCAACAAGCGAATACGGAAAAGAATTAACGGCAATGGTACAAAAAGACAACATAATGGGATGCCAATTTCACCCCGAAAAGAGCGGTAATGTAGGTCTTTCCATTTTAAAAGCATTTTGTGAGGGTAGAAAATGATAATATTTCCTGCAATAGACCTTTATGATAAAAAAGCCGTGCGGCTTTATAAGGGCGATTATAATAATATGACGGTTTATTCCGAAAATCCGCTTTCAGTTGCAAAAGATTTTGAATTAAAGGGTGCTTGTGCTATTCATTTAGTAGACCTTGAGGGGGCAAAATCCGGCACAACACCTAATATTGATGTTGTGGAAAGAATTGTAAAAAACACAAACCTTTTTACTGAAATAGGCGGCGGTATTAGGGATATTGAAACTGTAAATAACTACATTTCAATAGGTGTAGACCGTGTGATTTTAGGTACTGCGGCGGTGGAAAACCCCGAACTTTTAGCTTTGGCAGTATCAAAATACGGGGATAAAATTGCAGTAGGTGCTGACGTTAAGGACGGATATATTGCCATTAAAGGTTGGGTGGAAAAATCCCAAATAAAACTTGAAGATTTTCTTTGTAATATCCAAAGCGTAGGTGTAAAGACCGTAATTTGTACCGATATCAGCAAAGACGGTGCTATGAGGGGTACTAACCTACAGTTGTATGCGGAATTGTCGCAAAAATACAGTTTAAATATTACCGCATCGGGCGGAGTATCGTCTTTAGATGATGT
>CAMFZK010000054.1 GCA_946006915.1 uncultured Clostridia bacterium | reverse complement strand
CTTAACAACAAAATCGACTATGCCGTAGTAGCACCCGATGACCCGCTTGTTTTAGGTGCGGTTGACGCTTTAACCAACGCAGGTATCCCCTGTTTCGGACCTAATAAAGCGGCGGCAATCATTGAGGGAAGTAAAGTTTTTTCTAAAAACCTTATGAAAAAATACAATATTCCCACCGCTGAATATGAAGTTTTTTCCGATTTGGAAAAAGCACTCAAATATTTGGATACCGCTCCCATTCCTACCGTTATTAAGGCAGACGGTTTGGCACTCGGTAAAGGTGTTATTATTGCCGAAACACGTGAAGATGCCAAAAACGCCGTTCGTTCAATGATGGAGGATAAAATCTTCGGCGAAAGCGGAAACAACGTAGTTATTGAAGAATTTTTAACCGGTCCCGAAGTTTCGGTACTATCTTTTACAGACGGTAAGGTTGTTGTTCCTATGGTTTCTTCTATGGACCATAAACGTGCTTTGGACGGCGATAAGGGACTTAACACAGGCGGTATGGGTACTGTTGCCCCTAACCCCTACTACACCGAAGACATAGCACAAGAATGTATGGAAAAAATATTTATTCCTACAATAAACGCTATGAACAGCGAAAACCGAACCTTTAAAGGTTGCCTTTATTTTGGCTTAATGCTTACTCCTAAAGGACCTAAAGTTATTGAATATAACTGCCGTTTCGGTGACCCCGAAACACAGGTTGTTCTCCCCTTGCTTGAAAGCGACCTTTTAACGGTTATGATGGCTACAACCAACGGCACATTAAAAGAAACAGAAGTTAAGTTTAAAAACGGTGCCGCCGCTTGTGTTGTTATGGCTTCAAACGGCTATCCGCAACATTACGAAAGCGGTTTTGAACTAAGAATTGAACCGCAAGTGGAAGACAAGGTTTATGTTGCAGGTGCAAAACTTTGTGACGGTGTTTTAAAAACCGCAGGCGGACGTGTTTTGGGCGTTACCGCCACGGCAGATAATTTAAAAGACGCTTTAACCCTTGCTTACAAAAATGTGGAACAGGTTCACTTTGATAATGCTTTTTACCGCAAGGATATCGGTGCTAAGGCAATGGAGGTACTTAAATAATGGTTTACCGTATTTATGTTGAAAAGAAAAAAGAATTAGCCAACGAAGCAAAGGGTGTTTTAGCAAACATTAACGGCTTGTTGCAAATTAAATCGGTTACCGATGTTCGGGTAATTAACCGTTATGACGTTGAAAACATTGATAAAGATTTGTTTGATTATGCGGTAAACACGGTATTTTCCGAACCGCAACTTGATATTGCCACAACCGAAATTGATACAAAGGGTTCTACCGTATTTGCCACCGAATACCTCCCCGGTCAGTATGACCAACGTGCCGATTCTGCCGCACAGTGTATTCAAATAATTTCACAAAAAGAACGTGCCACCGTTAAAACCGCAAAGGTTTACTGCCTTTACGGTAATATTACAGAGGACGAACTTTCGGCCATTAAAAAATATGTAATCAACCCCGTAGAATCAAGAGAAGCAACCCTTGACCTTTACGAAACCTTAAAGGTTAATTACGATATCCCCACAACGGTTGAAACTCTTGACGGCTTTATTGATTTAGACCGCAAAGGTCTTGAAGATTTTGTTAAGAATTACGGTCTTGCTATGGATGCGGACGATATTGCATTTTGTCAGAACTATTTTAAATCGGAAAACCGCAATCCTACCATTACCGAAATCCGTATGATAGACACTTACTGGTCTGACCATTGCCGTCACACCACATTCCTTACTAATATTGACAATGTTGTATTTGAAGATGAACTTTTGCAGAATACTTACAACGAATATTTGCAAGTGCGCAAAAATTTAGGAAGAACCAAACCTATTTGCCTTATGGATTTGGCAACCATTGCGGTAAAACAACTTAAAAAGGACGGTAAACTTGATAAATTAGATGAGTCCGAAGAAATCAACGCCTGTACCGTTAAAATTGATGTTGAAGTAGACGGTAAACCCGAAAAATGGTTACTTTTATTCAAAAACGAAACCCACAACCATCCTACCGAAATTGAACCCTTCGGCGGTGCGGCTACCTGTATCGGCGGTGCTATTCGTGACCCGCTTTCGGGCAGAAGTTATGTTTACGGCGCAATGCGTGTTACCGGAGCTGCAAACCCGCTTAAGAGTGTCAGCGAAACCATGCAGGGAAAACTTCCCCAAAGAAAGATTGTTACAACTGCGGCAGACGGTTATTCATCCTACGGCAACCAAATCGGTCTGGCTACAGGTATTGTAGACGAAATCTATCACGACGGTTATGCCGCTAAACGTATGGAAATTGGTGCGGTTATTGCCGCCGCTCCCCAAGAAAATGTACGCCGTGAAGTACCGCAAGACGGTGACGTTGTTGTCCTTTTAGGCGGCAGTACGGGACGTGACGGTTGCGGCGGTGCAACCGGTTCTTCCAAATCACACACTTTGCAGTCTTTGGAATCCTGCGGTGCGGAAGTACAAAAAGGTAATGCCCCCGAAGAACGCAAACTTCAACGTCTTTTCAGAAATCCCGTTGCAACTAAAATGATTAAACGTTGTAACGACTTTGGTGCAGGCGGTGTTTCGGTTGCTATAGGCGAATTGGCAGACGGTCTTGTTATTGACCTTAACGCAGTTCCTAAAAAATATGACGGTCTTGACGGCACCGAACTTGCAATCAGTGAATCACAGGAAAGAATGGCAGTTGTTATTGAAAAAGAAAATGTAGAAAATTTCTTAAAACTCGCCGAAAGTGAAAACCTGCAAGCGGTAGTAGTTGCCGAAATCAAGGCAGAACCCCGCCTTATTATGAACTGGAACGGCAAAACTATTGTTAATATCAGCCGTGAATTCCTAAACTCTAACGGTGCGGAAAAACACATTGACGTAACCCCCGCAAAACCCCAACTTAAAGAAAAAACCGTTAGCGGCACATTTAGTGAAAACTATAAAAAATTGGCAGATGACCTTAATATTTGTTCAAAACGGGGTCTTTCCGAACAGTTTGACTCTACAATCGGTGCAGGTACTGTGCTTATGCCGTTTGGCGGTAAAAACCAATTAACACCTATTCAGGCAATGGTACAAAAAATCAGTGTTGAAAAGAAACACACTAATGACTGTTCCTTAATGGCCTGGGGTTACAACCCCTTTATCACTACCGAAAGCCCCTACCACGGTGCATATTTAGCGGTTGTTGAATCGGTTTGTAAGTTAATTGCAACCGGTGCGGAATTTAAGGATGTTTATTTAACATTCCAAGAATATTTTGAACGTTTAGGCAAGGACGGTAAACGCTGGGGCAAACCGTTAGCCGCACTTTTGGGTGCGTTTAAAGCCCAGTTGGAATACGGTATTGGTTCTATCGGCGGTAAGGATTCTATGAGCGGTAGTTTTGAAGATTTGGACGTTCCCCCTACCCTTGTTTCCTTTGCGGTTACAACCAATAAGGTTGACAATATTGTTTCTAACGAGTTTAAATCGGCAGGAAATAAAGTAATTATGCTTTCGCCCGAATTTGACCGTAATAAATTACCCAAAACCGATTCTATGCTTAAACTTTTTGCAACCGTAACCGAACTTATGCGTTCTAAAAAGTGCGTTGCCTGTTATACACCCACTATCGGCGGTGTTGCCGAAGCAGTTATGAAAATGTGCTTTGGTAACGCTCTTGGCTTTAAATTCAATGACGGTATTTCGCTCCAAAAGATTTTCGGTTATAATTACGGTTCGTTTATTCTTGAAGTTACCGAAGATGTTTACAGCGAAAATGTTATAGGTGTTGTAACTGATGACGGCAAAATCACTTTAGGTGACGAAGCAGTAGAACTTAACGAATTGTTAGGTATTTACGAAGATAAGTTGGAAAGCGTATTTAAGTGCAACATTAAGGATTCTAAATCCCCTGTTAAGAACTTCTCATATAGCGCAACCGAACGTGTTTCCCCCGCAATTAAAACCGCAAAACCAAAAGTTTTAATTCCTGTTTTCCCCGGTACCAACTGCGAATTTGATTCTGCAAAAGTTATGCGTGACGCCGGTGCAGAACCCGAAATTTTCGTAATTAACAACCGCACAAGCGAAGGTATTGCAAGAAGTGTTGATACATTTGCGAATAAACTTAAAGACAGTCAAATGATATTTATCCCCGGCGGTTTTTCGGGCGGTGACGAACCTGACGGAAGCGGTAAATTTATTACTGCATTCTTCCGCAACGGCGCTATAAAAGAACAGGTTACCGAATTACTCGAAAAACGTGACGGTCTTATGTGCGGTATTTGTAACGGTTTTCAAGCCCTTATTAAATTAGGTCTTGTTCCCTACGGTAAGATTATTGATACCGACGAAAACTGCCCAACCCTTACATTTAACACAATAGCACGCCACCAGTCAAGAATTGTCAGAACCAGAATTGCATCTAACAAATCACCTTGGCTTAGTGCTACCAATGTGGGTGAAATTTACAATGTTCCAATCTCTCACGGTGAGGGTAGATTTATAGCAAGCGAAGAACTTATAAGCAAGTTAGCCGAAAACGGTCAAATTGCTACACAGTATGTTGATTTTGGCGGTAACGCAACAAGCGACATTCACTTTAACCCCAACGATTCTATGTACGCTATTGAGGGTATTACCTCGCCTGACGGCCGTGTATTCGGCAAAATGGGTCACTCCGAAAGAAAGGGCTACGGTCTTTATAAAAATGTTCCGGGTGATTATGACATTAAGATGTTCGAATCAGCAGTAAAATACTTTAAATAAGGAATGATAATATGGATTTCTTAACTGATATTGAAATTGCTCATAACTGTAAAATGAAACCGATTACCGAAATTGCAAAAAAAGCGGGTATTGAACCCAAATATTTGGAACAATACGGTAATTACAAAGCAAAAATCGACCTTTCTTTAATGAAAGAAACTAAAAAAGAAGACGGCAAACTTGTACTTGTAACGGCAATTACCCCCACCCCTGCGGGTGAGGGTAAAACCACCACAACAATTGGCCTTGCGGACGGTCTTAACCGTCTTGGCAAAAATGTTTGCGTGGCACTCCGTGAACCGTCATTAGGACCTGTTTTCGGTATTAAAGGCGGTGCGGCAGGCGGCGGATATGCCCAAGTAGTACCGATGGAAGACATAAATTTACACTTCACGGGCGATTTTCACGCAATTGGTGCGGCAAACAATCTGCTTGCCGCAATGCTTGACAACCACATTCATCAAGGCAACAAATTAGGAATTGATGTTAGAAAAATTACCTGGAAACGTTGCGTTGATATGAATGACCGCCAGTTGAGATATATTACCGACGGTCTTGGCGGGAAAGTAAACGGCGTTCCCCGTGAGGACGGGTTTGACATTACGGTTGCAAGCGAAATTATGGCGGTTTTATGCCTTGCTACCGATATTTGCGACCTTAAAGAACGTCTTTCGAAAATAATTGTCGGCTACACTTATGACGATAAACCCGTAACTTGCGGTCAACTGAACGCTCAAGGTGCTATGACAGCCATTTTAAAAGACGCTATTAAACCCAATTTGGTTCAGTCTTTAGAAGGTACTCCCGCACTTGTTCACGGCGGACCTTTTGCAAATATTGCACACGGTTGCAACAGTGTTACCGCCACAAAAATGGCATTAAAGTTAGGTGACTATGCTATTACCGAAGCCGGCTTCGGCGCAGATTTAGGTGCGGAAAAATTCCTTGATATTAAGTGCCGTATGGCAGGTCTTACACCCTCAGCCGTTGTACTTGTTGCAACTGTAAGGGCGCTTAAAATGCACGGCGGACTTGCAAAAACGGAACTTGGCACAGAGAATTTAGAAGCACTCGAAAAAGGTATTCCAAACCTTTTAAAACACCTTTCAAATATAAAGGACGTTTATAAATTGCCCTGCGTTGTAGCTATTAACCGTTTCCCCACCGATACTGACAATGAAATTGAGTTTATTATTGCAAAATGCAAAGAATTAGGCGTTAATGTAATCCTTTCGGACGTTTGGGCAAAAGGCGGCGAAGGCGGTGAAGAATTAGCAAAAGAAGTTATACGTCTTTGCGAAGAAGAAAAAGCCGACTTTACCTTTGCTTATGAATTAGACACAACAATAGAAGAAAAGATTGACGCGATTGTACGCAAAATTTACGGCGGTGACGGTGTAATTTTAACCCCGAACGCCAAAAAGCAAATTGAAAAACTTACCGAACTCGGCTTTAGTAACTGCCCTGTTTGTATGGCTAAAACCCAATATAGTTTTTCGGACGATGCTGCAAAATTAGGCGCACCCACCGGCTTTAAAGTAACGGTTAAAAACGTTAAAATTTCCGCCGGTGCGGGCTTTATAGTTGCCCTTACGGGTGATATTATGACAATGCCGGGATTACCTAAATCCCCTGCTGCCGAAAGAATTGACGTTGATGAAAACGGCGTAATTTCCGGTTTGTTCTAAATAATACACATATAAAAAACACGGTAGAAAATTTCCACCGTGTTTTTTACTATTTAATTAAAGCCGAAAGTAATTTTTTGTTTTTAGAGAATGCAGGAACAAAATTTTCAAATGAATTTAGGAAATGAGCGTTTTCACATAACATCTCTTTAATTGCATTTGTCACCTTTTCATTTTTATAAGCGGCGGCGGCTAAAACACAGATTAAAGTATTTACCGTGTCCTTATCGCCTTTTACGTAAGCATCTTCCGCAACGTCATAAAACTTCTT